>JAAETT010000674.1 GCA_024228115.1 bacterium | reverse complement strand
TCTTCCCGCTCTTGCGGATCAGCTCCACGACCTCGGCCTTGTATTCATCTGTGAACGATCGACGCTTCCGTTTTCCCATGACACACTCCTACCGCACTTTCGTGCGATCCGGGGTGTCCACGAGACCGGGGCAAGCTCACCTTTCGACCCGGAAGATCTGAATCGGAATCCGGAACGGCGGGCTGCGTCGCCCCCCGGCCAAATGATCAGATTTCTACGCTTCTGAGTGAGCGTCTACATGCTGGTCATGGCGGATGAGCCGGATGCCCTCCGAGGACTCCTCCAACTGTAGGCAGGCGTGCGTGCTGTGGCGCCCGAACTCACGAGCCAGGCGCGCCAGCGCCATCCAGAGAGTGGGCTCCGTCGCGAGTTGGCGGCCGAAGGCTCCAAGCGTCGCGATCGGGTCCGTCGTGGCCGCCTCGAGCCCATAGTTCGTGAGGCCTTGCTCCCTTTCGATTTGGTTGGCGAAACCCCAGACCTGCCGGCGGGCGATCATCTCCTGGGGACGCTCGAGGACGGATCCCGAAAGCCGCACCTGATCCAGATAGCGCTCCGTTCGGATGCCGAGCCGCTCGGCAGCCGCGACGAAGGGCTCGAGCTGAACCGCTCGAACGAGGGGAATTCCCACCGATCGAACGTGGGAGCTGGTGGACTGCTGGCTGTGAAACGGCTCGGACATTGCCGGAAATGGCTACCTCCTCGATCCGGTTGTCGCCATTCTATTTTCCTTACCGACATCGGCTCCCTCTGGAGCCGTCAGCAGCCGAGCCCCGGCCCAGGGAATCCACATGCGCATCCGGCCTGCCCACATCCTTGTCATCGCAGTGCTCGTCGGCTGGTCCCTGGCCGCTCACGCTCAGGACGGACAGCCGGTCGACGATCCGGGGGCCGTCGGCGCGCTGTCCAGTGCCCCGGTCGTCTCCGCGGACGGCGCCGGGAAGCCCACCGCCGACGAGATCGCGGCGCAGCTCGCCAACCCGAATACGCCCCTGGCCAGTCTCACCCTGAAGCTCCAGCACCGGATCTTCGAGGGGGACCTGCCGGACGCCGACGACCAACACGGGACGGGCATGCTCTTCCAGCCGAGCTTCCCATTCCCCAGAGCGAATGGGGACGTGGTCCTGTTCCGGCCTGCGATCCCGCTCCAGTTCGACCAGCCCGTATTCGATCCGACCGATCTGGGATTCGAGTCCGACTTCGGCCTGGGCGACATCGCCTTCGACCTGGCTTACGCGCGAACGACGAAGGGTGGCATCCTGTGGGCGGGAGGCGTGGTTTCAACCCTCCCCACAGCGACCCGCGACTCTCTCGGTGCCGACCGGTTCACCCTGGGCCCCGAGTTCCTGGTCGGCAAGCTGACGAAGAAGTACGTGATCGGCATGTTCCCCAGCCATCAGTGGAACGTCGGTGGGTCGGGTGACGCGGACATCAGCCTCACGAGCGTCCAGCTCTTCGGGACCTACCTGCCGGCGGGCGGGTGGAACGTCGGAACCTCGCCGATCCTCAGCTATGACCACAAGGCCAACCAGTGGACGATCCCGCTCAACCTCTCCTTCGGAAAGACTCTGATCCTCGGCGGCCGTCCGTGGAAGCTGAGCATGGAGATCAACTACTACGTCGAGCAGTCCGATGCCTTCGGCCCGAAGTGGTTGATCGGCTTCAACGTGGCGCCGGTGGTCGAGAACGTGCTGGCGACGTTGTTCAAGTGATCTCCTCGCGTCGCGTGCATTGGCTTCTGGCGGCTGCCATCGGCCTCGGAGTGGCGCCGGGCGCCGCGGCGGGCGCCGGCTTCGAGGGCCCCGACGGCGTCGAGAATCAGCTCGAAGAAGACGAGCGGCAAAAGCAGCCGCTGCTGGAGGCGGACTTCCTAGAGCGCTATCGCGGTTGGAAGAACCAAGTCCAGGAGGACACCGGCATTCACTTCGGTGGCGACTACAGCGCCCAGGCCCTGCTCTCGGACGAGAGCGTGGGCGACGACTTTGCGAGCAGCGGAATGGTTCGCTTCTTCGGCTCCTGGGACCTCGTCGACCGGAGCGGAGATCAGCCGGGCGCCCTCGTCTGGAAGGTCGAGCACCGCCACCGCTATTCCGACATCCCGCCCGGCGGGTACGGCTTCGAGGCGGGTTACGTCGGCGTGATGGCCGCGCCCTTCAGCAACCAACGTTGGCGCACGACGAACCTCTATTGGCGCCAGCGCTTCGCCGGAGGCCGCTTCAGCGTATTGGCGGGTTTCCTCGATGCGACGGACTACGTCGACGCCTATGCGCTCGCGAGCCCTTGGACGGGTTTCGCGAACCTCACCTTCAGCACGGGGAGTGCCAGCATCGCGCTACCGAACGACGCCATGCTCGGCGTTGCAGCGGCGGGGATGATCACCGACCACCTCTACGCCATCGCGGGGTTCGGCGATGCCAACGGCGACCCGGAAGACCCGTTCGAGGGCTTCGAGACCTTCTTCGAAGACCATGAGTACTTCTCGAGCTTCGAGCTCGGCTGGACCGCGTCCCAGGAACAACTCATGTCCGAAAACGTCCACGTGACCTTCTGGCACATCGACGAGCGCGACAGCGCGGCCACACCCAGCGGTTGGGGCGCGAACTTCTCGGCCTCGAAGCTCCTCGCGGAGAAGTGGATGCCCTTCCTTCGCGCGGGTTGGACACAGGACGGAGGCAGCCTGCTCGACCGCTCGGTGAGTGCAGGCTTCAGCTACCAGGCCGTCGAGGGCCGCGACCAGTTGGGGGCCGCCATCAACTGGGGCCGGCCCAACAAGGATGGCTTCGGCCCAGGTCTCGACGACCAGTGGTCCTTCGAGGTGTTCTACCGCTGGCAAATCTTCCGAGCGCTGGCGGTCACACCCAGCCTGCAGTTGGTCCTCGACCCGGCCCTGCATCCGAGCGAAAGCTCCCTGTTCATCCTCGGCCTGCGTCTCCGCTATGCGCTGTAGGCGCACGGCCATGCTCGAAAACACTTTTCCAAGGAGAACCCCGTGAACCACTCGAAGAAATTGACCCAGGCATGCAGCGCACTGCTCATGGCCTGGCTGCTGACGGTACCTGCGATCGCCCAGGATGCCGAGGCGCCCCGCCAGGTCCTGTTCACCAACGTGCACGTCTTCGACGGCATCAACGAGGCGCGCATCGAGAACGCCAGCGTGCTCGTCGAGGGGAATCTGATCAAGAAGGTCTCGAGCGGAACGATCGAGGCCGAGGGTGCCTTCAAGGTCGACGGCGGTGGGCGCACGCTGATGCCCGGCCTCATCGACATGCACTCCCACCTCTGCATCCAGAACGGAATGCTCGCGTTCCGGGACAGTTATGACGCGATGACGGCAGGAGCCTGGGTGGGGCATGCGATGGGCGACTATCTCGATCAGGGCTTCACGACGGCGCGCGACGCGGGGTGCAACATCCTCGGCGTCGCGAAGGCGGTCAACAATGGGATCCTCGCCGGTCCGAGGGTCTTTCCCTCTGGAGGGTTCTTGAGCCAGACAGGCGGGCACGGGGACACGGGAAACTTTTCCGACTCGATGCACTCCGTGGATACCCTCGAAGCGGCCGGCTTCGCGCACATCGTCGACGGCGTCCCCGAGGTCATCAAGGCGGCGCGCCAGAACCTGCGGAAGGGCGCCACTCAGATCAAGATCATGGCTGGAGGCGGCGTTGCCAGCGAGTTCGACCCGCTCCACATGGTCCAGTTCAGCCAGGAGGAGATGGAGGCGATCGTCGGCGTGGCCCGCGACTATGGAACCTACGTCCTGGCACACGCCTACCACGACACGTCGGTCAACCGCGCCATCGACGCCGGTGTTCGCGTGATCGAACACAACTTCCTGGTTTCGGAGGCGACGATCAAGCGGATGAAGAAGGAGGGGGTCGCTCTCTCCGTGCAAGCGGTCATGTCACTCGAAGCCTTCGGCAACCCCGAGGCGATCACCTTCTTCAGTGCCGACCAGAAAGCCAAGGCGGCGAGGGTGAACTCGGGCGCCACGCAGATGATGAAGTGGGCCGTGAAGCACGACCTGATCATGGTGACCGGCGGCGACATGTTTGGTCCCGATCTCGTGCGGCAGGCCGACAACATCCTCTGGTTCAATGACAAGATTGCCCAGAACCCCCATCTCTCCCTCAAGTCCGCGACCTCGAATGCGGGTGAGGTGTTGAGTTGGAGCGGCGGAATGAATCCCTACAAGGACGGCACGATCGGAACCATCGTCGAGGGCGGCTACGCCGACATCATCCTGGTCAACGGCAATCCTCTCGAAGATCTGACGGCGATCAAGCGGGATCGTGTGGACTTCGTGATGAAGGATGGACTGGTCTACAAGAACTGGCTTCCCGACGAAGAAGCGCCGCACTTCCAGCCGCCGGGACCGAAAGAAGGCGAGATCACGAGCGGCCTCTGAGACCGTGCGGTGCGCGGGGATCGCGCCGTGCCGAGCTCATCGCCGGGAAACAAGCAAAGGGCCAGTCCAGGCATGCGCTGACGAAGCCTCTTGTTCGCAATCACAGTGACCGCTTCGTTCCAGCCCGCCGTCTCGAGCGTTGACCTCCGTCAACGGTGAGATCCTGGCGCTCCGCGGCGATTTCTTGAACCCGACCCCGAAGGAAAGCTCGCCGTGATCGAAGAGGGTGCGTACGCGGACCTTCTCGTCGTGGGCGGCAACCCGCCCGAGGACATCTCCGCGGTCGGCGGCAGCGAGGCGTGGTTCGATGCACCGGACCGCGACGGCGTCGATACGATGCGGATCATCATGAAGGACGGCGCGATCTACAAGAACACGCTCCGATCGAGTCAACGAGGAGCAGCGGCTGGATTCCCATCGAGCCTGGGACCCTCCTGCGGCTCGTTGGCGTCCCGCGCGAACGACGCGCCCTAGGCGACTGCGGGGGAGAAGCGGGATCGGCCGCGGAGCGTGGGGTGCTCGGTGGAGTGGTTGCGGGGAGTAGGGTCTGGGGCGCCCGGGGCCGCGAAGGCTCCGGATCGGGTGTGAGCCGGGGTTGCCCTGGAAGCCGCCGAGGGTTTCATGTCCACGCCATCTTCCCATTCATCCGTTTGAGGTTCGTAGCCAAACACACGAGGTCCCACTCCCCGGTCACCTTCGTGA
>JAAETT010000673.1 GCA_024228115.1 bacterium | reverse complement strand
TATAATGCAATGCATATTATTATGATAGCTATTCAATATTTAATGATCATATTTATATATTTAATTATTATTCTTTACTTTATTTATTTATATTCATTTTTTAAATATCTCTGCATTATGTGATAAATCCTATACAATGCAATCAATAAATCCCGATCATCTCTTATATATTTAGGGATTATTCATTTATTTATTTATATTCCTTTTATTTATTATTCTTCTTTATTCCTATGATACTTTTTGTCTTTCATTAATTTATTATTATTGTATTTTATTAAATCCTGATCTTTATTCATTATTTAGATTTAAATATTATAGTTTATTTTTCATTGATATTTTCTACTTTTATCTTACCATAAATATTGAAAGATATTTAATAGGTCTACTTGTTCAATAGTTAAAAGGTTACATGAGTTGGGTTGAAATCGTCAAAGACAGGTTGCATTCTATCTGTTATTATTTCTAGATTAAAGATTAAGATTGAAATTTTGATCGTTATTTATTTTTAT
>JAAETT010000672.1 GCA_024228115.1 bacterium | reverse complement strand
GATCCAGAAGGCTGCTATTTGTTCATCGTGGATGGGGCTCAGGCGTTGAGCAAAGCCCTCCGACGCACCTTCGGCGCGGATATTCCCATTCAGCGTTGTCAGATCCACAAGGCACGCAACATCACTGATCGGCTCGATCCGAAACATCATGCCGCCGTGCGAGGGGCCCTGAAACAGGCCTGGGGGTTGGACAATGCCGATAAGGCCGAACGGCTGATACGCAATCTGGCACGGCGGTTCGAGCAGGAGGCACCAGATCTATCCAGATCGATCCTCGAAGGCCTCGACGAAATCCTCATGGTGGTAAGGTTGGGCCTGCCACTCGAACTGAGGCGATCTCTGGCCAGCACCAACATCATCGAGTCCATGAACAGCGTGATCCGGCAGGTTTGCCGCAACGTGAAGCGCTGGAGGGATGCAAAGATGGCTCTGCGTTGGACGGCAGCTGGTATGTTCGAGGCAAAAAAGGGCTTCCGCCGCATTAAGGCCTACAAGCAACTGCCCATCCTCAAGCAGGCTCTCATCGACCACCGCAAAAAGCCCCAGCTTGACCAGATCAAGGACGCAGCATAATCTCAAACTAAGGCAACGCCGCTCAGGCGAGTTTCAACAAACAGCGGGACATTCCCTGTGTCCCCGGGAACGGTGTCGAATCTCAACAAGAAAATTTACGCCAAGATCGAAGAATGGCGCCATCGCAGGATCGAGTGCGAT
>JAAETT010000671.1 GCA_024228115.1 bacterium | reverse complement strand
GAGGCCTCCACCCGCCAACGATTCAATCGGGCCATCGAACAACTCGCCGCCTGACCCGGACCGATACCCTCAGGGGCCCGGATCCAATGACGGATTGGGGCTAGATGATCAGATTTCTACGGTTTCTCGTGATCGCCAACAGTCACGCCACAGTAGGTGCGGTGGAGAGCCGGGTCCATGAGTTTGAGATCGAAGTGGATCGCATCCAGCCACGGCAACAAATCGGAGTCCATTCGGGCGAGGGGAAAGAGCCCGCAGGTCTGCAGCAGGGTGTGGATGCCCTCTCCCTTCAAGCGCTCCAGCAGTTTCGCGACGAAGCCGAGCTCCCGCGTCGGTTCGCCGCCGGAAAGCGTCACCCCACCTCCGGTGGCGTCGTAGTACGCCCGGTAGGGGAGCAACCGCCGGACGAGCTCCTCCACATCGAGTGACTCTCCTGAGGGCCGAAGTGCTGTCGAAGGGCAGGCATCGACGCAACGGAAGCAGGCGTTGCAGTGCTCTCGATCGACGAAGAAAGGGTTGGAGGGCGAGAGCGCGCCCGTTGGACAGGCCTCCATGCAACCGCCGTCCTTGTTGCAGCGCTCCGGTTCCCACCAGAGCTCGGCCTCGACCGCCTGGGTCTCCGGGTTCTGACACCACAGGCAGCTCAGAGGGCAGCCCTTGAAGAAGACCACCGAGCGGATGCCGGGACCATCCTCCAGCGAATTGCCTTTGATGTCGGTGACCAGCGGCTGGGCGTTCACAACGCGAACTCGGTCCGCCCGATGATTTCCAGCTGGAGATCTTGCTGCATGCGGGTGTAGTAACCCGTGTATCCAGAGACCCTCACGATCAGATCGGGATAGTGTTCCGGGTTCGCCATGGCGTCCATGAGGGTGTCGCTATCGACCATGTTGAACTGGAGCTGCATCCCGCCGCTCTGGAAATAGGTGTCCACATAGCGTGCGATCAAGGCGACGTTTTCCGCGTGGTCGTTCTTCTTGGAGAATGACAGGCGGACGTTCAGGGTGTAGCTGTTGTCGGCGGTGAGAGGATCGATGCTCCCCACATCGATCAGGTTGTCGAGAAGATTCTTGCTCGCAACGGGGCTGGGGGTGAGACCCGAAGTGAACGGCGTGTTCGCCAATCTTCCCGACGGTGAGGCGCCTGAGACCCGACCGAAGACCGTGTGATTGTTGTTGGTTCGGTAGCCGGTGGTGTACGGCCCGCCCCGGTCGTTGGTGTGCTGGTGGAAGAACTCACGGACCATCTGGGTCACCCGGTCCGCCATCGCGCGAGCCTCCGGATCGCCGGAGCCGAACTTGGCCGCGGAGTAGCGAGCCGCCGCGAAGACCCGCTTGTAGCATCGGTCTTCTTCACTCCCGGGCGTTTCCCCCCTGAAATCGTGCTCGACCGCATCCATCAGCGTGCGGAATCCGATCGTCTTGCCATCGATCCCGTCGAAGACCAGCTTCTTGATCGCCAGCAGGGAATCGACCACGTCCGAGAGGCCGATGAACGAAGTGCCGGATGAGTTGTACCTGGCACCTCCCTGCGTCATTCCCCTTCCCGACTCGATGCAGCCCTCCAGCAGGGCCGAATAGAGGGGCGCGGGAATGACTTCCGGGTGGACCTTCACCAACTCATGGGAGACTTCCTCGATCAGCGCTGCGTAGATGAAATGGAATTGTCGTTCGAACGCCGCGAAGAATGCATCGAAATCATTGAAGCTCTCGACCTCGCCAGTGGTTGGGGTTCCCAGCGGCTCGTCGGTCGGCCTGCGATTCCACTTCGGGTGGCGGCCGTTGTTGAGCGCCACCTCCAGCGGCACCATCAGGTTGGAGTCGATGTCACCCGTCGCGGCGAAGTGCTTGCCTGAAACGACCGGCTCCACGCAACCACAGGGGACCCAGTCACGGACGTCCTCCAGAGCCCAGCCGTGCTGGCGCAGACCCGCGATCACCTGCTTGTCGTTGTGGATCGCCGGAGTGCCGGAGGTGATGTAGTTCACCTCGCTGACCCGCCGCAGAAAGGTCTCGCTGTTCACCCCCGACATGTAGCGGGCATCCATATCCGGATCGTCGAGCGACAGCATCTCCGTCAGCTTGAGGATGACGTAGGTCATGTCGTTGACGGCGTCTTCGCCGGACGGGGTCACGCCACCGACGGCGATGGAGGCCACGCCTGGCGCACCGGAATTCTGCCAGGAGGCGATCGTGGCTGCGGCAATGCGGTGGCTGGTCAGCCGCAGGAAGAAACAACCCACCAGCTCGAGGGCCCGCTCGAGATACGCCTCGCGTTCCTTCGGCCCCTTCAGCCGCGCCATATCCGCCTCGAAATAAGGCTGGAGGATCTGGTCCAGCCGACCCACGCCAATGTCATCGTCCATGCTGTCCAGCCCGATGCCGATGAACAGGAGCCAGATCGCCTGGAGCGCTTCGTGGAGGGTTTCGGCCGGCCTCTGCAACAGATCGCGAAGGATCTGCTCCATCTCCTCCAGCTCGGTTCGTCTGGCCTCCGAAAGGCCTTCGGCTCGGGCCTCCAGACCGACCTGATCCGCCAGACGTTCGGTGTAGATGCAGACACCCTCCACCGCGGTGCCCATCGCCTCCAACGCAATCCGCTTCTCGTTCCGAATTCCTTCATCGAGCGCGGAGTTCGCTCCGATCTCGATCTGCGTTTTTTCGATCTCCGCTCGGATGCCTGGCAACCCCTTGCGCACTGCGTCGCCAAAACCCGGGCTACCCGGATTCAGGGAAACCAGGCCCCACGGAATGAGGAAGAACATCCGGTCATAGATCTTGTCCGCTCGCGGCTGTTCGCCCTTCTCTCGCCTCGCCCGCAGCCTCTCCTGCCAGACATGCGGTAGATGGCGGTTCATCCAGAAGGGCAGGACCTTCTTGTGCAGCGTTCGGGCGGTCTCCGGCGTGATCGCGAAGGGGTCCAGCTCTCGATGCTCGAGGGCGTTGAGCTCGCCCCAGATGGACCAGCCGACGGTGAACGGGTGGTTCACCGCGCCGCAGATGGGGTTCGGAGTCAACGTGCCGGCAAGCAGATCCCCGTCGCGGAGCAGCGGCTCCCGGTGGCGCATCACGTGGCAGAACGCTTCCGCCATGCGCAACGAAGGGTCCCACGGAACGCCGTCGTTCCGGCATTCGTAGCCGTTCTCCAGGAAGAAATCCGTCAGCAGCTCCCCGTATTCTGCCGTGACCTCGGGGAGCGTTTCGTGGTGTTCCCGTTTGAACCGAGCCAGCCGCGGGAAATCAGCCAGGCAGTAGTCGGCGAGGTAGGGCTCCGTCAGCCAGTGGACGCCCGGGTCGATCGCCTCAGCCCGCAACCGGCCGTCAATGCGCGTCTTGCGCATCCCACGGTCCGGCTTGCCGGCCTTTGCAGCGAGTTCGAACGCCTCGTCTCGGTTCTTCCGCTTCTGCTCCTCGATCGCCGAAAACGCACCCGCTGGGTCGACCAGGCTCATCAAGTAGCTGTAGAAACCGAAGACGGCCGGGTTGCCCTCCAGCCTGACATCGGAAGCCAGGAACTTGCGCACCCCCTCATCCGGACTGGCCTGTTCCAGGGCCGCAATGTCGTCTTCCGACGCGAAGATCAGAGTTGCCCCGGCTTCCTCACCAGGATCCTCGTCCTGCTGCACCCGGATGCGTCCGCTTCGGATCGTCACCACGATATCGACCGAGCAATCCTCGGTCCGCAGGCGGACCACCCCTTCGATCGGGCAAGGCTGGCCGGTACGGGGGTCTGGTTCCCCGAACAGTGCATCCCGCAGCTCCGGAACGGAATCGAACTGCCCGGCAAGGTCCACGAGATCCCGATACAGCTTCTCGCCAGGTGTCCCGGTCGCCGCTGAGTCGCCTTTGAGTTCTTCCATGAGGCTGAGGATCGCATAAAAAAAGCGACTTGTCGCTTTTTTATGGATTTCTGCTACCCAGAAAACATGCAGCAGAATCAGGCACGTCGAGAATCGAAGCCGCAGCGCAGGACGCAGGCCGAGCGCCGCGAGGACGCTCAGCGAAGGCTTTGCGAGGCCGCCATCGCGAGCCTGGCCGAGCGCGGGTACGCCGGGGCCTCCACCACCGAGATCGCGAAGCGCGCGGGCCTCTCACAGGGCGGGCTCTTCGGGCACTACGCGTCCAAAGCCGAGCTCTTCGCGGCCGCGGCCACGGCCGTCTACGCCGACATGCGCGACGACTATCGGCGGGCTCTGCGGGCGGCTGGACAAGGGGACGAGAACACGGCCGCTTCGATCCGGATCCTATGGGATCTCTACCAGCGGCCCGAGATGAAGGCTTCTCTCGAGCTGGCGATGGCTGCGCGGACGGATTCGCGTCTGCGCGACGCGCTCGAGCCCGTCTTCCATCGCGCAACCGAGGAGAACCAGGCATTGGCGGCGGAGTTGTCACCCAGATCGTGCTTGTCGCGGCCTTCGGTGCTGGCCACCGTGATCTGGGCCATTCAAGGTGCCACGATGGACGCGCTGGTCACTCCGGATGTCGAGGCTACGGACGAATTCCTGAGCACGCTGACAGCGTTCGCTCAGCCCTCAGGGACGTAGTCCACCTGGATCCGCCCCGTCCCTCCTCGAGAAGAGAGAGCTGCTTCGATGAACGTGAAGCCTGAGCTGGCACCGACCAGCGGCCGCACCGGCAAGGCGCCGACCATCAGCGCGATCCTCCTCTGCGTGGCCGGGACCGCGATGTTCTTGATCCTGCCCTTCTTCGTGGGCACAGCCGCGGACCACGCCGCGCTTTCGGATCGCCAGATTGGCCTGCTCGCCTCATGTGAGATTGGAGGGATCGGTCTGGCATCCCTGCTGGCGGTGAGCTGGCAGCATCGCGTGAGCTGGCGGTTGGCGGCTGGGCTGAGCCTCGGCTTCATCGTCGCGGGCAACCTGCTTTCGATCGGGGCCACCACCGCCGGCCCTCTCATCATGATCCGCTTCCTCACGGGATTTCTGGGTGAAGGCCCGGCCTATGCCCTTGGGCTTGCGTGCCTGGGCCAGGAGCGGGAGCCGGACCGCGCGTTCCTGCAACTCACGGCCACCCAGGTGGCCTACGCAGCGGTGGCGTTCTGGGGCCTACCTCAGGTCGTTTCGTCCTGGGGCTTCACTGGAATGCTGGTCGTGTTCGTGGCGATCGCTGTGTTGGGGGTCCCCTTCGTGCGTTGGCTCCCCCGCGAGCACCGCGAAGCCTCGCCGATGCACGGCACGCCCGCGCGGTTGCCAGGTTCTCGGCTGGCGCTGGTTGCTCTCGTGTTCCACATGGTGTTCTTCACGGGCGTCGGCTCGATCTGGACCTACGTCGAGCGTATGGGCCGCGCCTCCGGCCTCGAAAACCAGCAGGTCGGGATGGCTCTGGCTGTTTCCACGGCCATCAGCTTCGTGGGGCTCCTACTGGCCTCCCGCGCCAACGATCGCTTCGGGAGGCGACCGCCCTTCGCGTTCGCGGGGATCGGCCTCGGCGCTGCGGCAGCGATCCTGGCCCTGCCTCTCGAGTTGTCGGGTTTCATCGCCGCCACCGCGTTGTTCTCGGTCTTCTGGAATATCGGAGGCGCCTTCCAACTGGGCCTTGCCGCGAAGCTCGACACGGACGGCCGCTACCTCGTGCTGGCACCTGCGTTCCAGGCGGCGGGCAACACATTGGGGCCGGCGGTCGCCGCCAGCCTGCTGAGCGGCCAGGGCTATCAACCCGTGAACTGGCTCGGGGGGCTCTGCTGCGTCGCGAGCTTCGCGGCCTTCTTCGTCCTGGCAGGCCGAGGCGCAGCGCGCAGCGCGAGTTCCGGAACTCGCACCTAGGCCTCTGGAAACCACCCGCCCGCGACGAGAGGCTCGTCGGGGTATGCTCGCGCTTCCACACCAACAGGAGACGCGAGGATGCAGGAACTCGGCAACCGTGTTGCCGTCGTGACCGGGGGCGCCAGCGGAATCGGCCTCGCGCTCGCGAAGGCTTTCGTCAGCGAAGGGATGAAGGTCGTCATCGCCGATGTCGAGGTGCCCGCGCTCGAGCGGGCTTGCGCAACCCTTGGTAGCGAGGTGGCGGGAATCGTCACCGACGTTTCCGAACCGGACTCGGTGCGGGCCCTCGCGGAACAGGTCTACAAAACCCACGGCGCCTGCCATCTGCTCTGCAACAACGCGGGCGTGAGCGTTCCGAACCTGAACCTCTGGGAGACCGAGCCCACGGATTGGAAGTGGGTCCACAGCGTCAACGTCCAGGGCGTCGTGCACGGCATCCAGGCTTTCGTCCCACGCATGCTCGCCGGCGGAGAGGAAGGATTCGTCATGAACACCTCTTCCGGGGATGGCGGGATCGCACCGCTGGCCGAGCAATCCGTCTACGCCTCGAGCAAGGCAGCCGTATCCATCCTCACCGAGTGTCTGGCGGCGCAACTCGCCGGCCAGGAGACGAAGCTTCGCGCAGGGATCTTCTATCCCTCGGGCGGAATGCTGAATACCGGCATCTGGACGACGAAGCGCAACCGACCCGCGGAACTGGCTCGCGAGAACGCGGTACCCGAAGGCTCCGAGGTGAAGTTCGACGACTTCATGGCCGGCATGAAGAAAGTGGGAATCGATCTACCGGTACAAGATCTGGACGAGCTGGCCCGGTTCGCCGTCGAAGGCATCCGCAAACGAGACTTCGTGATCATGATCGGCCGCGAGACGATGGAAGCCCAGCTCGTCGAACGCGCCCAGAAGCTCGCGCGAGGTGAGTGCCCGACCGGGCTGCTGCCGAAGATGTAGGCCTCAATCGACACCGAGGAGTTCTGCCAGGGCAAAGACGTGGGCATCCTCGGCATCCATCTCCCGAAGCGCCGTTGCCAGGCGCAGCACGTATTCAGGGTTTGGCCCGCTCGGCCCGGAGGAGCGGCGCACCTGGTCGGCGATCTCCCCGAGCGGTGCGGGTCCCAGGTAGTTGGGGTTGGTAGCGGTCGCGACGTACAAGACACCCTCGGCAATATCTTCCGGCTCGCGCAGATGGAAGCTCTCCTCCGCTCGCTCGTAGCCGCCCTTCTCTCGCCAATCCAGATGCGCCATCACGTCGGGAATCTCGCTCCCCGCGATGCGATACGCCGCGCCCCAGCACTCGGCGTCGCTCTCCCGCACCAGGGTCACCACGCGGCCGGGAGCACCCGGAACGCCGCGATGATCTGTCGAGCCTTGCCAGAAGCGTCGCGTCCAGCCGCGAATGCTCGCCGGCCTGCGCTCGAGAAAGGGAAACGAGGGGCGCCACACCAGGGAGCCGTAGCCGAACACCCAGAGTTCGTTCGCCCCGGATCCGTCGGCCCGCTCGCGAGAAGAGCTCACGTGGAGGCGTCGTCCCAGACGTACCGGATCCCGACGACCTCGAAGATCCCGATGCCTCCGTCCCGGGGCCTCGGCACCTGCACCTCGTCGCCTTCCGCCTTTCCGAGTAGCGCCCTGCCCAGCGGAGATTCGATGCTGAGCCGGCCTTCCGAGAGGTCGGACTCGTCCGGCCCGACCAGTTGGTACTCGGCTTCAGCTCCCTCCGGATCCTCGACGCGGACGAATGCACCAAAGAAGACTCTCCCTGCCTGCTCGCGAGAGGGCGAAACGACGGTGAGTTCATCCATCCGCTTGGCCAGATATCGCAGCCGCCGGTCGATCTCTCGCAGCCGCTTCTTGCCATAGATGTACTCGGCATTCTCCGAACGATCGCCCAGCGCAGCAGCTTCGGAGACCTCACGGGTCACGCGGGGGCGCTCGACCTTCCATAGGCGATGCTCCTCCGCCTGGAGCTTCTTGAAGCCTTCCGCTGTGATGTAGCTGCCCACGACGCCCCCAGGCTAGCGGCTAGTCTCGCGTGCGTGGATGAGCTTTTCGATCGCGTGCGGGAAGAAGCCGCCAAGGGCGCATGGTCCCGTGGCGTGGAGCTGGCGCGGTCGGATGCCGTGACCCGTGAAGGGGGAGACGACAGCGAGCAGATCCTCCGGGTGCGGCCCTCCTCCGGGGTGATCCACCCGACGGTCGTGCTGTACGTGGAGGATGCCGAGTGGGAATGCGATTGTCCCGGCGGCGAAGATCCCTGCGAGCATGTGGCCGCCGGCGTGATCGCGCTGCGTCGCGCCGCACGTGAGGGAACCGAGCTACCGAACGCCGGCGAGGGAAGAAGCGGAGGGCGCATCGTCTACCGTCTCGCACGCACGGGCGACGGCCTCGCTTTCGAGCGCTTCATCGTCGATGGCGAGCGGGAGCGACGCCTCGAGACGACGCTTACCGCCCTCGCAACCGGCCGGGTCGAGGGCCCCTCCGTGGGTGCCACCCAGGCCGATCTGGCCGTCGAGCGAGCGCTCGGCACACGCCACTCCGGGCCGATGCCCCGCGGAGTGATGCGCAGCCTGCTCGCGGCGCTGGAGAACTGCGGCGAGGTCGAGCTCGACGGCGAGCCCATCCGCACGCGCGGAGAGCCCGTCACGACGATCGTGCGCCTGACTTCCGCAGCGGGTGGATTTCGTTTGCAGTCGGCCCTGGAGCCGCCGATCGAAGAGGAATTCGGTGCCGGCTTCGTTCGCTGCGGAGACGAGATTCGCGAGCTGGCACCCAGTCGGCTCACCGGCCGTGAGGCCGAAGACCTGGGGCGCGGACGAACCATCGATGCAGAAGATCTTCCCGAACTACTGGCCGACGTCCTTCCGGATCTGGAAAGCCGTGTCGAAGTCCGCATCGAGACGGATGCCCTGCCCGATACCCAACGCGTTCCCCCGCGGCTCGTCCTGGAAACGGAGCGCCAGGGGGACGAACTGGCCGTGCTCCCCCTCCTCGTCTACGGCGATCCTCCCACGGCGCGGGTGGATGCCGGGCGCCTCGTGCACCTCGGCGGCGCCGTGCCGATCCGGGATGAAGTGCAGGAGAAACGCCTGACCGAACGCCTGCGAACGACCTTGGGGCTCGCCGTCGGGCACCGTTCCGTTCTGGACGCTGCGAGCGCCCTCGAACTGGTCCCGATGATGTCGCGGCTCGCGACCGTGCGCGGCGAACCCGAGCGAAACTTTCATCGGGTCGCCGGCCTCGATGCGCGGCTCGAGATCGATGACGATCGCGTCGCCCTGAACTTCGCCTCGCCGGAAGGCCAAGCGGAGGCTTCGGCGGAAGCCGTCCTCTCCGCCTGGCGCCACGGCCGCTCGCTCGTTCCGCTCGAAGGCGGCGGTTTCGCTCCCTTGCCCGCCGATTGGCTCGCCCGCTATGGCCGCCAGGTGGCCGATCTACTCGCTGCGCGAGATGCCGACGGACGGGTCGCGCCGGCCGTCCTACCGGACCTCGGCCGCTTGTGCGTCGATCTCGACCACCCGCCCCCGCCCTCCCTTGAACCCCTGCTTCAACTCCTCGAGGGGCCCGGAACACTTCCCGAGGCGCCGCTGCCCGCCGATCTTCGCGGTGAGCTACGCGACTATCAGAAAGAGGGCACGCGCTGGCTGGCCTTCTTGCGCCAGGCCCGGCTCGGCGGGCTACTCGCCGATGACATGGGCCTCGGCAAGACTCTCCAGGCCCTTTGTGCCATTGGCCCGGGCACCCTCGTCGTCGCGCCGACCAGCCTGCTCGCGAACTGGGAAGAGGAGATCCAACGTTTCCGCCCCGGCCTCTCGGTGCGCATCTATCACGGCGCAGGGCGAAGTCTCGATGGGTCGGCCGACGTGACCCTCACGACCTATGCGCTGTTGCGGCGGGATCGGGAGAATTTGACGGCTCGCCACTGGCAGGCGGTGATCCTCGACGAGGCCCAGGCGATCAAGAACCCGAACAGCCAGGTCGCCCAGGCTGCCTATCAGCTTCGCGCTGACCAACGCATCACATTGACCGGCACGCCCGTCGAGAACCGCCTCGAAGAGTTGTGGAGCCAGCTCCACTTCTTGAACCCCGGCCTGCTCGGCGGGCGGAGCGATTTCGAGGAACGTTATGCCCGCCCGATTGGCGACGGCGACGAAGCGGCGCTCGAGCACCTTCGGGTTCGACTACGACCTTTCGTCTTGCGGCGGCGAAAATCGGAGGTTGCACCGGAGCTCCCGCCGCGCACGGAAATGGTGCTCCACTGCGTGCTTTCCGACGAAGAACGGGCTGTCTACGATGCGGTGCTCGCGGCGACGCGCGACGAGGTCGTCCAACAACTCCAGGGCGGAGGCAATGTGCTCGCCGCGCTCGAAGCCCTGCTGCGTCTCCGCCAGGCCTGTTGCCACCCGCAGCTCCTGCCCGGGCAGAGCCTCGACGTTTCGGCCAAGCTGGCGCTCCTCTCGGACAGGCTCGAAACCGCCGTCGCCGAAGGGCATAAGGCGCTCGTGTTCTCCCAATGGACTTCACTGTTGGATCTGGTCGAACCCCGCCTGCGTGAAGCCGGACTGGCCTTCACCCGGCTCGACGGTTCGACCCGCGATCGCGGAGCCGTCGTACGAGAATTCTCGGAGCCCGACGGCCCGCCGATCTTTCTGATCTCCCTGCGCGCTGGGGGTACCGGACTCAACTTGACCGCTGCAGATCACGTCTTCCTGCTCGATCCCTGGTGGAACCCGGCGGTCGAAGCCCAGGCTGCAGACCGCGCTCACCGGATCGGCCAGGAAAGCCCGGTCTTCGTCTACCGGATGGTCGCAGAGAACACGGTCGAAGAGCGGATCCTGGCCCTCCAGGACAAGAAGCGAGAGCTCGCCGATGCCGCGCTCTCCGAGGCCGGCGCCGCGGGAAGCATCACACGAGAGGATCTGCTTGCCCTTCTCGCCTGAGTCGAACGGCCGGGGTAGCTTCGCCCGCGATGAGTGACGGCACGGACGAGATCGAGGCGCGCGTTCGCCACGACATCGAGCAGCACGGCTGGCACCTCGTGCTCATCCCGCCGGAAGATCCTGCGCCGGGCTGGGCCCACACGATCGGGCTCTTCGAACGCTTCGAGCATCCTGAGCTCCTGACCTTCGGGATCGACCTTCAGGTGTTGGCCGGCTTGCTCAACCATCTCGGTGCGGCCATCCAGCGCGGCGCGCGGTTCGCCGCGGGGGACGAACCGGCCGGGCTTCTGGAGCGGGGGGCTCTCGCCTTCCGCGACATCCGTCCGAAGTGGCAAGAGCTCTTCCTGGGCAACGCCGCGTGGCACTACAAGCGCGCTGACGTACCCGCCCTTCAATGTTTCTGGCCCGATCCCGGCGGGCACCTCCCGTGGCAGCCCGAATCCGACCCGGCCTGGCGTGGGGACCAACCGCTGCTCTACGAGGCCACCACCCAGGCCGCCATCCCCGAGCCCTTGATTGAATCCCTTCGGCGAGAAGGCGCTCTCTGAAATCGCCCGATCCGTGCTCAAACAGGCACAGATCAGCGGATTCCACTCCGTTGGGCTGGACGAATCGCCCCCGAACGGAGTAACAACCGCTGCGTCGTCGTTGGAATCTCCGTCTCGAGGTCGTTCAATGCTTGCCCGTCTGTCTTCCTTCGCCCCGATCCTGGCCCTGCTGATCGCAGCTCCCGCGCTTGCGGAGAACGAGCTCGACACCGGTGATACAGCCTGGATCCTGGCCTCGACCGCGTTGGTCCTGTTCATGACGCTGCCGGGCCTGGCGCTCTTCTACGGCGGCCTGGTCCGCACCAAGAACGTGCTCTCGGTCTTGATGCAATGCCTCGCACTCGCGGCCGTGATCACCGTGTTGTGGACGGCCTTCGGCTATAGCCTGGCCTTCGCCGAGGGCGGGGCGCTGATCGGAGGGTTCGACAAGAGCTTCCTTCGCGGGATCACTGCGGACACCCTCTTTGGAACGATCCCCGAGGTGCTCTTCTTCGTCTTCCAGATGACCTTCGCCATCATCACACCCGCGCTGATGGTCGGCGCCTTCGCCGAGCGCATGAAGTTCAGCTCCATGATGTGGTTCTGCGTCTTGTGGCTGGTGGTCGTCTATCTCCCGATCTGCCACATGACCTGGGGAGGCGGTTGGTTCAGCGAACTCGGTGTCTTCGATTTTGCGGGCGGAATCGTCGTGCACATCACTGCGGGCATCGGAGCCCTGGTCGCCTGCATCGTGATCGGGCCGCGGAACGGCTACCCGACGACGCCCATGCTTCCCCACAACCTCACGATGTGCGTCACGGGCACCGGCATGCTCTGGGTGGGTTGGTACGGCTTCAATGGCGGCAGTGCCCTCGGCGCGAACGGCGGCGCCGCAATGGCCGCCGTCGTCACGCAGATCTCTGCAGCCACCGCGGCGTGCGCCTGGATGGCGATCGAATGGGTGCGCTACGGCAAACCCAGCGTGCTCGGCGTCGCAACCGGTGCCATTGCCGGCCTGGCTGCAGTGACACCGGCATCCGGCTACATCGGGCCGGTCGGCGGCCTGGCGATCGGCCTCGCTTCGGGCGTCGTCTGCTACCTCGCCGCCACCAGCATCAAGCGGACGATCGGCTACGACGATTCGCTCGACGTGTTCGGCGTTCACGGTGTGGGCGGTTTCGTCGGCACCGTGCTCGCCGCCGTGTTCGCCTCGGAGATCTTCGGCGGAAACCAGGGCGCGCTATCGATCGGCTCCCAATTCGGCATCCAACTCCTGGCGGCCGTCGTCACCATCGTCTACACGGCAGCCGCGAGCTGGGTGATCCTGAAAGGCATCGAAGCCCTGATCGGCCTGCGCGTGACAGATGAAGACGAAACCCGCGGCCTCGATGTGAGCCTCCACGAGGAACGCGGCTACGACTACTAGAACCGACGCTTCCTCATGACACGCGTTCGGATGGGTTTCTACTTCGGCGCGGACGAAGTCCACAAACTCGGCCCGGGCAAGGTCGCCCTGCTCGAAGCCGTCGGCGAGCACGGATCGATCTCCGCCGCGGCAAGGGCGCTTGGCCTCGCCTACGGGCGCGCGTGGGAGCGCATCAACGATCTGAACGAGTGTTTCAAGACACCCGTCATCGAGACATCCGCCCGGGGCACGGCGCTCACGCCGTTCGGCGCGGAACTCGTCGACACGTTTCACTCCATGGAAGCCGCCGCCCTGCGCGCCATCGGGAAAGACCTCCGCAGGCTCGAGAAGCAGGTCCGCTCCCGCTGAGCCCTTGAAGCACGCGCGTTCTTCGAGCTATACCCCCGGAGGCATAACTCAAAGGACGACGTCTCTTGCGTTGGTTTTCCGTCTCCCTACTGGCGCTCCTCCTGCTCCCAGCACCTGCCCTTTCAGAGCCCGAGGAGAGCGTGGTGCGAGAGGTCCTTGCGATCCTCCACGCCCGCGGCATCGTCGACGATTCCGAATACGTCGGTCTCACCTCGCGCCAGCAGCAATGGGAAACCCAGCAGGAGAGTGTCCCCGGCATCGAGTGGTCCGGTGACTTCCGCGCCCGATACGAACAGTTCTGGTTCGACGAGGATTCGCTCGGCATCGATCTCGGGAATCGTTCGCGCGCCCGCTATCGGCTGAGGCTCCAGGGCGAGGCCCGAATCAACCCGTGGGCGTCGGTCACCTTTCGTCTGGCATCCGGTGGCGCCGTGCGAAGCGCCAACCAGACGCTCGGGGGGCGAGGATCCGATTTCGATCCGGATGGCTTCTTCATCGATCGCGCCCACCTCGATCTGACGGCACCGGAGGGATCTGGGCCACTCGGCGGCCAGACCCGGCTGCGGCTTGGAAAGATGGGCGTGCCGTTCCGCTGGAAACACGGTCCGGATTCGATGCTCTGGGATCGTGACATCTCGGTCGAGGGCGCCGCGCTCAGCTGGGATTCTGCCAGCCACGGAGACGCGGCCTATTTCGCTCGCGCGGCCTATTTGATCGCCGACGAGAACGCGACGTCCCGCGATCCTCACGTGTTCGGGCTGCAGGCCGGGGCCACACTCACCCCCGCCGAAGGGTGGGAGCTTGGCGGCCGGATCACCCACTACGAGTGGCGCTCGCTCGATCCGGATTTCCTCGACCGATCGAGCCTGGCGGGCAACCAGCGCGAGGGATTGAACGGCTCGGCGAACGGTGGCACCGGTATCTCGGCGACGGAACTCGCAGCCTACGTGCGCTGGGACGCACACGAAGACTGGCCTGTCTTGCTCTACGGCCATTGGATGCGAAATCACGACGCTGCCAACCACCCCCTTCATCCGGAAGCGGGGGACGAGGACATGGCCTACGGCCTCGGTGTCGAGGTGGGCGACAAGCGGCGGGTGGTTCGGCTGAAAGCGGGCTACTTCCGAGTCGAAGCCAATGCGTGGCCAGCTCGTTTCGTCGATTCACCACTGCTCGCCGGTCGTGCAAACCAACAGGTCTACGTGGCGCAAGCCGTGCGCGAGGTTCTCCAGAATACGGATCTGAAACTCTCGCTCTTCGTCGGTGATCCGGTGGAGACGGGCTCCGCCTTCAACCATTCCCTGCTGGGATCGGAACGCATCCTCCTGCAGACCGACCTGATCGTGCGCTTCTGACATGCGGCGCCCCCTTCGCTCTTCACTCACCGGGTTCTTTCTCGCCGGCATCCTCCTGGCAGCGCTTGCAGCGATCGGGGATGAATCCGAGCGCTTCGTACTCCTTCAATCCACGACCTCGACCCAGAACACGGGCCTGCTCGATGATCTGATTCCCCGCTTCAAGGCAGCCACCGGCATCGATGTGCGGGTGGTCGCGGTGGGCACAGGCCAGGCGCTGAAGAACGCGCGAAACGGCGACGGGGACTTGTTGCTCGTGCACGCCCGCGATCGGGAGGACGCCTTCGTCGCAGCCGGTTTCGGCATCGAGCGGCGAGACGTCATGTACAACGATTTCGTCCTCGTCGGCCCCGCCGAAGATCCGGCTGGAATTCGGGGCGGGAAGGATGCACCTGCAGCACTCCGCAGCATCGCGAGCCACGAGGCCGTCTTTGCCTCCCGCGGCGATGACAGTGGTACGCATACGAAAGAGCGCGCGCTCTGGGCTGCAGCCCACATCGACCCGGGCCAGGCGAGCCGTACCTGGTATCGGGAGACGGGAACGGGAATGGGCGCCACACTGAACACGGCCGTGGCGATGCAAGCCTACGTACTGACAGACCGGGGCACCTGGATCAGCTTCCGGAACAAGCGTGGCCATGAGATCCTGGTCGAAGGCGATCCGCGCCTCATGAACCCCTACGGCGTGATCCTCGTGAACCCCGAGAAGCACCCCCACATCAAGGCGGAGGACGGCCGCGCCTTCATCGGTTGGCTCACAGGCCCTGCTGGCCAGAAGGCGATCGCTGCTTTCCAGATCGACGGCGAGCAACTCTTCTTTCCGAACGCGAACGGCACCCCGGAGGCCGCTTCCGGGCACTAGGGAGAAACTCCGGTCCAGGGAACGCCGTGACCTAACGAGGAGCCGCTGCCTGCGCTGCGATCCCCGAGAAGATCGGGTCCAGCTCCTCGGCCAGGCGATCGAGTTCTTGGCTGCCGTACGGCCCGAACACGGCGCTCGGCTTGCGGTAGGCAAGTGCGGCCTTGCCGTCCGGGTTCTCGACGAGATAGAAGCGGAGCGGCGCCTCGAACCCGGCGGGGAGGCTGGCGGCGAGCATGCGCACAGCAAAATCGGGGCGGAAGACACCCACGACTCGATTGCCTGGGATGATGACGCCGCGGCCCGCCGCGCCAACACTGGCCGAGGCCTGGGTGACCAGACCCATCTTGTGATCGGTGATCGCCTGCTCGACGCGGCTCACGAGTTCGCCGAACGCGTGGGGCGTCTCGAGGACGACCATGCCGTCCATCGGGAAGTCCGCCACATCGAACGCTGCGGCTGGGGCGTGTCCGATCAGAAACATCAAGACCACGGGAAGCCATCGGATCGGCATGATCGTGGGGACTCCTTCAATCGAGATCATCGAGCTCCTGGATCTCCGGCGGGCACCTTCCCAAACCGTCGGAACTCGAATCGGCAACCTAGGAGTCTGCGCGGCAGAGGGCCATTGAGGGGTGAGTCTCGCTAGAGTGAGCCATGCCGCGAGACTTTCGACGCTACGAGCCGGACCAGTCGCTTCTCCTGCCGCCCTCGCTTCGGGATTGGCTTCCCGAGGATCAT
>JAAETT010000670.1 GCA_024228115.1 bacterium | reverse complement strand
GTTCCGGCGCTACGCGCCTCCACCGGCCCCCGAGAGGCCGGCTGAGGCGGATTCGTATCGTTGATCATCTTGAAACACCTTCCATCGCCCTACAGTAATTCTGGATGGGTCGGGTGTCTCATTGTTGTTGGCAGAGAGGGTTCAGCCAGAAGGAAGCGTTCAGGATCGCGGCCATCGCCGCTCACCAGGGTGATCCGGTGACTGTTGCCGCCAGTACAGCCTGTCTCAACATCATGACCGCCGATGAAATTGCGCGCATCAATGCCAATGGCGAACTCCTGGCCGATGGCATCCGAGGCGTTCTCAAGGACGTGGGCATCAGAGGTCAGGTGATCGGATATGGCAATCATCAGAGTGTTCACCTGACGACCGCCGATGAAGTCACCGATCCGCTTGCCTATTTGCTCAATGCCAATACGCCGGGACTGAAGGAAACGATGGCCCTTTTCCGTCGCTCACTCATCAACAAGGGAGTCATCTGGGTCGCTCAGTTGGCGGCCGAGCTTCCGAGTGCCGTAGGCGCTGCCGTCCTGCTTCCCTCGAGTGGGCGGGGATTGGAGACAGCGGCCAGCGGAGCCTGTCAACGACTTTGAGACACCCCTGGGTTGGATTTAGTGAGCACCTCCTGGTTGTAGCGCCTCCTTTTGGGGCGGGTTGATGTAGACCGCTTCGGGCAGAACCGCAGCTCGGGGCCTGCCGCGCGGGAAGCGTTCCGGAGTGGCTTCGTAGGCGACGTCGAGCACGCCCTGTCGCGTGGCCAGGATTTGCGAGGCCCGGCCGAAGTGGACGTCAGCGGGCGTGAGCATGGCGATGCCCCCGTGGCGGTGCTCGTCGTTGTACCACGGGAAGAAGGACCGGCAGTAGGCAACCGCGGCCTCCTGACTGGCGAAGCGCCCCGGGAATCCCGGGTGGTACTTCAGCGTCTTGAATTGCGCCTCGGAGAACGGGTTGTCGTCCGAGACGCGGGGGCGGCTGAGCGACTGCGTCACGCCGAGGTCGGCGAGTAGCTGGGCCGTGCACTTGGCCGTCATCGGGGATCCCCGGTCGGAGTGGAGGGTCAAGATCCGGGGCTTCACCTCGTGCTTGCAGCACGTCTCCTCGATCAAGCGACCCGCCAGGTTGGCGTTCTCGCGGTCCGCCAGCATCCAGCCCACGGCGTAGCGGCTGAAGAGGTCCAGCAGGACGTAGAGGTAGTGGTAGGTCCACTTCTTCGGGCCCAACAGCTTCGTGATATCCCATGACCACACCTGATTCGGGGACGTCGCCACGAGCTCGGGCTTCGTGTAGGCCGGATGCTGCAGCTGATTGCGCCGCTCCCGGCTTGCGCCCTCGGCGGCGAGGATGCGGTACATCGTGCGCTCCGAGCACAGGTAGCGTTGATCGTCGAGCAGCGTCGCGACGACCTCGCCCGGCGACCGGTCCGCGAAACGAGGTTCGTAGAGAACATCGCGAACACGCTGGCGTTCCGACGGTGAAAGCGCTCGGGCAGGGGTCTTGCGGGGCTGCTGCTGCCCGGTCGACGGCCTCGCTCGGCGGTAGAAGGTCGCCCGTGACACGCCCAGGGCGCGGCAGGCCGGGGCGACCCCGACCTCCCGCGCCAATCCCTGGGCCGCGTTCACGAGTCCTTCCCGCTGTCGAGGTCGAATCCCAGCAGCCCGGCAACTTTTTCCTGGACGTCCAAGATCGTGTGCGCCTTGTGCAGCTCTTTCTCGAGACGTTCCACCTTCGCCTCGAGCTGTTGAACCTTCGGCTCCAGGGGATTGCGCGCCTTCGGCTTGGCCCCGCGCTTCTTCGAGGACAGTCCGCGAAGCGCCCCGCTGCGGCGGGCCTTGCGCCAGACCGTCAGATGAGAGCTGTACAGCCCTTCGCGGCGAAGCAGCTGCCCCACCTCGCCGGGCTCCGTGCACCGGTCCGCTTCCTCGAGAATCCGGAGTCGGTACTCCGCCGTGAACTGTCGCCGCTTTGGCTTGGCTGCCACCTCCGGGTCGGGGGGCGCTGCCGGCACGCCGGCCCCCGGCGTGCGGCCTTCGTCGCTTCGCTCCTCAGCCCCCACGCCGGGGGCCGGAAGCCCTTTCAACGTCATGCCTTCCCTCTCTCCTGTCATCGTTCATCACCTTTCACCGCCCTACAGTAATTGCAATGGGTGTCGGTGTCTCACTGACGTTGGCAGAGAGGGCAGCGCCAATTGGCCAGGCATCTTGCCAGCTCGCTTCGATCCGGGCTCCGAGCCTGCCCTCAGCGAGGCGCTCAAACGTCGCAAGCCTCTCGAACGAGGTGACGAGGCATCCGCGGCTCTCGGCGCGGGTCTCGGCATTGAGCAGCTCGGTATCGCACCCCTTCCGGGATCGTCGCGATGCGCGGGAATCGTACTCCTTGCGCGAAAGGCGGGGGCCGCGCCCTTCGATCCCTTCACGCGCAACCTGGTCCGCACCTTGTCGATACAGAGTGGTCTCGCCCTGGAACGCGTCCGTGTGCACGAGAACCTGCGAGAAGCGTCCATCCGTGACGAGCTGACGGGGGTAGGAAATCGCAGGAGCGCCAACATGCGGCTCGAAAAGCTCGGACCCGGCGATGCGCTGGCCCTACTGGACCTCGACCACTTCAAGCGTATCAACGATACGCTCGGTCACGCGGCTGGTGATGAGGTGCTGCGCGATCTCGGTGCGTTCCTTGGGGCCTCGCTGCGCGAGGGAGACGAGGTCTTCCGGATGGGCGGCGAGGAGTTCCTGGTGGTACTTCGGGATGCGGCTGACGGGGCGCTCATCGCGGGCGAGCGGCTCTGCGATGGATGGCGTTTCAGCGCACCGGCGACGACGTTCAGCTCCGGCGTCGCACTCCACCGAGAGGGGTCCACCGCGGAAGCCACCCTCCAACGCGCCGACGAAGCGCTCTACGAGGCCAAGCGCGCGGGACGAGACCGCGTATGCCTGGCGGAAGAGCTTCCACCTGCCGACCCTCGGTGACTTCGTAGGGCACGATGTGCTTCCCGAGACAGGGTTGACACCTCATTCCGGAGACATGGTTTACACAATCGGCATTTAGGGAGAGCCCAGATGCCGATTGTGTAAACCATGTGCCCGGAATGGACCCGAAGCTGACTGGCGCCCCGGGCAGGACTCGAACCTGCGACCCGCTGCTTAGAAGGCAG
>JAAETT010000669.1 GCA_024228115.1 bacterium | reverse complement strand
CCGACGAGATCAACCGCTTCACGATCTCACCGGGCGAGCCGGACTGGCGCGGGCAGACCGATCGCATCCACCGCGCAGCGTCAACGTCGGACCCGCCGTGTACGAAGAGATCACGCTCTTCATACTCGACGACCCGGCGGCCGATCCCCAGCCGAGCCATGGATCAAGAAACCCCGTGGCGGGTGTCCGAATAGAGCCTGGAATCAGTCGCACTGAAGTGGCCGTGTTGGGTGGCGGGGGAGAAGCCTCGTAACTCCTTCCTCTCACACTCGCAGGGGCAGTTCAATGTCCGGCCTTCACCTCAATACGGCGGATTGGAGCTAGATGATCAGATTTCTACGGTTTCTCGTGATCGCCAACAGGCCCGCCGTGGCGTCTGGCGGGCGCTGGGTGGATCTCGGTGATTCGGCCCACGGGTGCGGGCACACGGGCCCCGTCAGGATGTCTGGGTGGTTCCGTCGCGCCAGTGGTCTTGCGCCGCAGCGCGAGGAGGCGCTCGACGCGTGCGAGCGCGTCGGCGTCGTTGGTATCGCGCGCCTCGACCAGGCACTGGATTCGACGCGCCGCTCCAGCGAGTACCCGTGCCACTTCGTCGGGCTCGGGCGGTGGCAACGGAATAACGTGCGCGGGATGTCTCCGGCCCATCGCGTAGGGATAGACCCCGTCGACTGCGAGAGTGTGGAAGTGGACGTTCGGGTCTAGCGCAGACCCGAAGCATTGAATGAACGTGCCCGCGCTGCACTGCTCTGTCGGAAGGCTCCACTGCCTACGTGCACGTCTGCGAAGCTCCGCGAACAGCGAGCGGACGAAGGCGCGCAGCACAACGCTCGTGAGCT
The DNA here is from genome assembly GCA_024228115.1 of bacterium. Taxonomy (NCBI): domain Bacteria; species bacterium. Next base: position 40,594 of record JAAETT010000669.1, on the reverse strand, counting down.
TCGTGTCGTACGCATAGCGATCGCGGAGCGGGTACGGGAGGGTGAGCACCTACTGGCGGATCGGCACCTCAGGTAGCACCCCATCGACCAGGTGCGCCGCGTTTCCCGACATTCGGTGCCCCCTGCACGAGGGACAGAAGCCGCGGCGCTTGCAGGAGAATGCGACCAGGCGATCGCGTCCACACCCGTCGCAGTGGAGACGGAGGACCGTTGTGCTTCCCGAGACAGGGCTGACACTTCATACCGGAGACATGGTTCCACAATCGGCATTTGGGGAGAGCCCGGATTCACCCGTGGCTCGGTTCGTCGAGTGCGAGCTGCGCGGCTACCTCGACTGCGTCGGTTGACTCGCCGATGTCGCCTACGACCCGCAGGTTCCCATCACATGGCCCGGTACAGCTCGTGACCGGCCTCCGAAATGTCCGGAGTATTCATGCGCCCGCCCTCGAACTGGGCGCCAGCGGATTGATCTTCGAATGGCTTCATCCAATCGAGCATGTACATACGCTTGGAGATGCGCCACTCGCCGTCACGCTTCTCGAACTCATCCAGGTAGCGTCCGCCAAACATCATGTTGAACTCGCTGCCAACGGATCCGGTCGTGATACCGTAGGACTCCGCCTGGGCCCGGTCGCCGTCCATCTTGAGCGAGGCACTGGACATCATATGCCAGCGCTTGGTGGCCTTTCGTTCATGCTCCATGACGAAGGGCACGTAAGCATCCGCACGGCCGACGAAGAAGCCGAAGTCGATTGCAGCGTCCGGCCAGTAGCAGGAGGCCTGCCCCTCATCGTCCAGCCAGTCCATCGTGCGGCTGATACGTTGTATCACTTCATTGATCGCCTGCTTGTCGAGCAGTTCCTGCAGTTTCTCGTCCACTGTTCGCTCTCCTCCGTACGCCCGAGTTCTGCGGCTCGGGCGCCCAGTCTAACCCCCGAATCCCATGACGAGCTTGCGCCCGTCCGCCATACCCTCGACGCGCTTTCGCAGTACGTCGATCCAGCCCGGGTGCGTGAGGATCCAGAACTCCTGGGCCCGGATCGCGTGGACGACCCGCTCTGCAGCCGTCTCCGGAGGGAGTCCGTCCCCGACCACCTGGGAGGCAAAGGCCTTGAATCGCTGGTTGGTTTCGGTCTCGGCGACCGCTTCGGGGCGGTTTCGCTCACTCTCGGTGATGCGCGTCGCGATGGCGCCAGGGCATAGGACCGAGGCGCCGATGGGGCTGCCTTCGGCAATCAGCTCGAGCTGGAGCGTCTCGGTAAGCGCCACGACGCCGAACTTGGCCACGTTGTAGGGCGCGATATCGGGCGCCGATTGCAGTCCCGAGCTCGACGCGGTGTTGACGACATGCCCTTCCCCGGCTTCGCGAATCAAGGGCAGGAAGGTCTTCACTCCGTAGATCACACTCCACAGGTCGACGCCGAGCACCCATTCCCAGTCCGCGACGCTCAGCTCTGCCACGCGGCCGGCGCGAACGACGCCCGCGTTGTTATGCACGACGTTGACCTTCCCGAAGGTTTCGATCGTCCGGTCGGCCAGGTGCTGGATGGCGTCCAGCTGGCTCACATCCGTGGGCACGCCCAACACCTCGTGGCCCTGGCTCCGCAGGGTGGAGACCGCAGCCTCGAGCGGCTCGCGCTCGATATCGGCCAGTACCACGCGCATTCCCTCTTGTGCGAATCGCAAGGCGGTCGCCAGTCCGATCCCACTGGCCGCACCGGTCACCACGGCCACTCTCCCCTCGAAGCCCTCCACTGTCAGCCCTCCCTTCGATCCCGGAACTCGAGTGTTGACCCAGCCTATATCTAACTGATATAGATCTCATGGGTAGCGCTCGCGACCCATGAGATCCACCCAGGGCGCCAGACGTGATGGAGGGCCCGCCGTGCCCCCCCCAAAGAAGCGTCGTCGCGGTTCGCGATATGCCGTGCTCGGCATGCTGAGTATGGGCTTGAAGACGGGCTATGCGATGAAGAAACACGTCGAAGGCAACCTCGGGCACTACTGGAGCGAGAGCTACGGGCAGATCTATCCGATCCTGCGCCAACTCGTGGACGAGGGGCTCGCGACCCGCACCGAAGAGAGGCGCAAGGGCAAGCCCATGCGCAACCTCTATTCGATCACAGCCTCGGGACGGAAGGAGCTGCGCGAGTGGCTCGCAATGCCGCCGGAGCCCCAGCCCCAGCGATCGGAGCTCCTGCTGAAGCTGAGCCTCGGCAATCGCGTCTCCTTGGAGACGTGCCAGAAGCTGATTCGCGATCACCGCCAGCAGTGCGAGCAAGACCTGGCGTATCTGGCCGACATCGAGTCCGCCCTATGCGGCCCGGGCGCGCAGCATCGGGATCAGCCCTTTTGGCTGATGACCCTGAGCCATGGTCGGGCGATCCGTGAGGCGGAGCGGGCCTGGTGCGGCCAGACTTTGGCGCACCTGCGCCGACTCGCCGCAAAATAGGAAACAATGAAGGAAGGAGGCGTATCCCATGGCTGATCCCAAGAGCGACGAGATCGAAGATCTTCGCAAACGAGTCCTACGCATCGAGGCGATCGAGGCCTGCCGAGCTCGTTTCAACGAGTACCTCTACTGCCTGGACGCAGGCCATCTCGAGGACCTGCTCGGCGTCTTCGCCGACGACGCTCGACTCGAGCTCCAGAACTTCCCCCCCGGCTCCGGCGACAATCTTCTCTACACGGGACCCGACGAGATCCGGGGACTCTTCACGGCCTTCGCGGGCGAGGGTGCGCGACATCATTCCGCGAACGTCTCGGTCGTCCCGAGCGAGGCGCTCGATCGGGTCGAGGTGACCGCCTACTTCCACACCGTGCTCGAGTACGCGCTCACTGGCGGCATCTACGAACTCCAGCTCCAGCCTCGGCTCAAGGCGTGGCAGATCGTTCGCATCCGCATCTCGAGCACCTGGGGATGGTCGGTCCCCCACTCGGATCCGCCCTTCCTCAAGAACGCGTTCGCCGCGGGCACCCTCCGCGACGGCCGCCCCCCGGTTCCGGGTCGGATCGACTGGGATTGACCACTCCACCTAGCAAGAGGTTTCACACATCACGATGAACGACAAGAAGAAGCGAGTCCTGGTCGCGGGAGCGACGGGCTATCTCGGCAAGTTCGCGGTGAAGGCTTTCAAGGAGCGGGGCTACTACGTTCGAGCGCTGACGCGCAGCGAAGAACGCCTCGCCGAGCCGGGCCCCTTCACCGCACCGGCCATCTCGAAAGACGACGTGGACGAGATCTTCGTCGGCGAGCTCACCCGGCCCGAGACCCTCTCCGGCTTGATGGACGACGTCGACCTGGTGTTCTCGTCGGTAGGAATCTCCCGACAGCGAGACGGGCTCACCTTCGAGCAGGTCGACTACCAGTGCAACAAGAACCTGATCGATCTCTGCCAATCGTCCGGAGTCCAGCGCTTCGTCTATGTGTCGATGCAGGGCGCCGAAAACATCATGCAGCTCGCCATCACCCAGGCTCACGAGAAGGTCGTCGACGCATTGAAGGATTCAGGGATGGAGTACCGGATCGTCCGCCCCTGCGGCTACTTCTCCGACATGGGTGTTCTACTGGACATGGCCAAGAAGGGTCGGGCCTACATGGTCGGTGACGGGAACAACAAGATGAGTCCCATCCACGGTCGCGATCTCGCTGAGGTCTGCGTGGACACGGCCGAGGGTGACGAGCTCGAGGTCGAAGCCGGTGGGCCGGATGTCATGACCCAGCGCGAGGCTGCCGAACTGGCCTTCGAGGTCGTGGGCAAGCCTGCCAAGATCACGGTCATCCCGATGTGGATGGCAAGGGGCCTCGTGAAGCTCATAGGCCTCCTGTCGACGCAGTTCGGTGATCTCGCGGACTTCATCATCACCGCCGGCGAAATCGACGGAGTCGGCCCGCCGCGAGGAAAGACCAGCCTGCGCAGCTACTTCGAAGCACTCCTCGCCGGGGCCCCGAACCCTTGACCGGATCTCGAACGCTCGAAGCGAGAGTGGAGAGCCGGCCCAGCGCCCCGTGTCTATTCGCCGCCCACGCCGCCGCCTCCATGGTGTGAAAGGTTGCCCTCATCTAGGAGCGAGTCATGACTCCGACAGAAACCGACAAGGATGGCAGCGTCGTCGTAGTCGGCGGCGGCATGGGAGGCATGGCGGCCGCCCTGCAGCTCCGCGCCAAGGGCCACACCGTCGTGCTGGTCGAGAAGAGCGAGCAGCTCGGAGGCATCGCGGCCAGCTTCGAAGAAAGGGGCGTACGCGGCTTCTACCCGCTCGCTTCTGGCGACTATTCGGCCTACGACGCGCTCTTCGAGCTGCATGGCAGGAAGGCCAGCGACTACTTCGAGGCGATCCACGTAGACGACATGCGTACCCGCTACGTCTACGATGACAAGACGAGCCTCGACCTCGGCAACCTCGAGTTCTCCCTGGCCAGCCTGAAGGAGAGGAGCGACGACCACGCGATCCAATACAAGGCCCTCTACGACCGCTCGCGCCGACAGTTCGAGCAGATGGGCGCCCCCACGGAGATCTTTGCGGACGTCGTCAGGGACTACGTCGAGGACGAACAGGTACGGATGGCCGTCGATTTCCGGACGTCCCTGTTGGGAGAGAATCCCTACTCCACGGGCAGCTTCTACATCATGATGCTGCACATGCAGGAGATGTGGGGGAGCTTCACCGCCGAGGGTGGCGTGGGTGCCCTCGTGGATGGCCTCGAAAGATTGATGCTCGACGTCGGCATCGAGGTGATCAAGGGCGACGGCGTCACCCGTCTGGTCTGCCGGAACGGCGAGGTCGAGCGCGCCGTACTGAGCTCGGGGAAGGAGATCGCGGTCAGCCACGTGGTGAGCAATATCTCGCCTCACGATCTCTATGGCAGATTGATTCCCGATGAATGCGGCGCGAAGTCGAGAGATCTCCTCGGCGACATCAAGTACTCGCCCAGCATATTCTCGTACCACTTCACGACGCGTCGGCCCTACTCCGACCTTCCGCCCATGACGGTCGTCTTCCCTGCCGATACGGAGAGGTTCTGCTCGCAGGTCTACGCTGAAGGCGTGATGCCGGACGAACTGCTGCTCGGCGTCTATCGCGGCGGCTTCTACGACCGCAGCTTCTCGCCGGAAGGCGGCGACCACTTCAGCGTCTACCTCTCGGTACCGAATCTCGAGTGCGACGTTCGCTGGGAAGAGGTGAGCGCCAAGCTCGTCGAAGACATCGTTGCGCGACTCGAGGAATACCTCCTGCCGAATCTGTCAGCGAACATCACCCAGGGATTCCACCGGACCCCCTTGGACCTGGAGTCCACGTGCTCGCTCCCCCATGGAGCGTGCTTCGGCCGTCAGGTGACGAGTCCGGAACTCGGCAAGGAGTTCTTTCCCAACGAGGATCCCGATCTTCACAACCTCTACCTCGTCGGTCACAACACGATGCCTGGTCCGGGCCTGAACGCGGTCCTGATGTCCGCGCAGTTCGCTGCGGCCAAGATCCCTGCCCCCGCTTGAGCCGTCCTTCGGCGGGTGGTGCACCCGACCCGGCCAACATCGACCGAGCCTGGCGCCGCGTTCGCCGCCGCGCACAGAAGCAGGGCGTCCGCCCTCTCAAGCTCCACTATGCCCGACACCGCTGGGCGACGATGAAACTGTCCCTATACGGCCCCCGCCGATGAAGACGCGTTGGATGAACCGCGTATCTGCGCGGAATCAATGGCACGCCGGGAGGGATTCGAACCCCCGACCCCCAGGTTCGAAGCCTGGTGCTCTATCCAGCTGAGCTACCGGCGCGCGAGCGACAGGAGTGTCGGCAATTGGTGTCGGAGCGTCAAACCGGGGGATTCGGCGGGCCAACACGCCCCGTCGCGGTAGAATCGGCGTCTGGGTAGCGTTCCTTCAGCTACCGGGAGGTGGGCGCAATGGCAGTTCCGGGTCTTCCCAGCTTCGAAAAGCGGCTCGTTCAGGCTCTTGCTGCCATCGCCGTGATCGCCATCACCGGGACGCTCGCGATCCTTCCCTACCGGCTCTACGAGCGGGATATCCGCAACGCGCAGCTCCACGCCCATCGAACTTCGGGGCTGGTACATGCGGCGCTCGAAGGGGCTCTCGAGCAGGGTTCGGATGTCGAAGCGCTGCTCGAGCGATTGCGCAGTATCTCCGACGCGGGAATTCGCCTGGAACCGTTGCCCGCTGAGACGGCCAAGCCCTCCCAGGGATGGGGGCGCGGCCGCAGCGAGGTGGACGGCACGACGCTCACCTACGTCGCGCCACCTTTGCGCGAAGCCGACGGCAAGCTCTGGTTGCTCGAGATGCAGCACGACATCGCGATGCTGAAGCGTGACTCCGTGCGTTTGATCATCGATTTGCTCGTCGCCGTGCTCGTCGGCTCAGCGATCTTTTCGGCAGGAATCTTCGTCCTGATTCGAGGCGGGCTATTGCGTCCGATGCGTCGCATCACGGACGAACTGGAGCGCGTCGCCAAGCACGGAGGCGAGCCGGATCTTCCCTCTCCCTCCAGCCGGGAGGTCGCCGCGTTTCGTCAGGCGGCGAGTCGACTCTCTCACCCCGAGAGTTGATTCCGATCAGGGAAGGTCCGAGTTCCGGAAGCGCCAGAACCCGAGCAGCGCGCACAAGCTGCCAAGGGCGGTCGGGTAGAACACGGCCCAGGCCAGGAAGCCCTTGGGGCCGAAGAAATCGAGGATCACGAAGGCCGCCGGGCCGAGCAGCACCAGATCCGGATCGAAGAGCGCCATCGCGGCGGTACGGAAGACCTGCAGAGGATTGGCGAGGGCAATGGCGACGGCCGTCTCGGCGGGAATGTGTTCCTCGATCAATGTGCCGAGCAGGATCAGATCGAGGAAGAGGACGAGGAAGAGCCAGAGCACGAAGGCGCTGCCCTGGGCGGCGTCGACCGAGCGGGCGAGCACCGATATCAGCATGCCGATGCCCAGGAAGCATGCCGTCAAAGCGAGCAGCAGCGCGGAATAGATGGCCAGGGTGGAGACCTGAAAGGGGATCTCCTGGATCCATCCCCAGGTGGCAGCGCCTAGCAATGCGATGAGGACGGGAAGGAAGACGAGGCCGAAGCGGGCGATGATTCGTCCCCAGTACCAGGCGCCGAGGCCGATGGGAAGTGCCAGCAGGTACTCGAAGATCCCAGCCTCCCGGTCTCCGGCCACCGAACGAACGGTCGTGACCAGCACAAAGATCGGCAGGATCGCCATGCAAACCTGGATGTAGGTCACGAGCAGGCGCGAGAGACCCATGAAGCCGAGGATGCGGGATTCGGTAAGCGTGAAGGCGAAGAGCAGGGCCACCAGGCCCGGAAAGACGAGGGCGTAGACCAGGAACCAGCGGGCGCGGAGCGACTCCGCCAGTTCCAGGCTGATCACATGGCGCAGTCCTCCGCTCGGCGCGGGCGCGTGCAATGCCTCGGGCTCCCTCGAAAGGGCCGGCACGGCGCCTGCTTCAGTGGGCAGTGTGTTCTCTTCGCTCACGTTCTCGTTCCCGCACCTGGTTTTCGACCGTCGCCCAATCGAGGTCGCCTTCGTCTTTTGTTGCGCCGTAGCCGTGGCCCATCGGGGTCTTGTGGCCCGTGCTGAAGCGGGCGCTTCGCGCATCGAGCCAGGCGTCGCCTTTCGCATCGCGGACCCAGATTTCGTCGTCGGGTGAACCCGCATCACCCTGCCCCAGGACAGCGCAGCCAGGATCGTCGAAGTGCCGCAAGGTGCCGTCGCTGGCCGAACGGATCTGCGTGGCAAAATGGCGATCACTGATGGTCATTCGGCAATGCTCGCAGCTGTCGCGATCCCAGGTGGGCTCGACGGGGCCTGTGCTCGGCTGCAATCCGCAGCCGGCCAGGAGAAGGATCAACACAAGGAGAATGGGCCGGCTCACGAGGGCTCCTTCGTTTCGATTTCGAGGCGGCGGATCACGCCGGAGTAGCGGGAGGCGGTGCCGAGAAAGCGCAGCCTGTCGGGGCCAGCAATCTCGCCGGAGAAGAGCAGGCCCGCTTCGTCTGCCGCGAGTGTCCAGTCGAGGAGGGCAGCTCGGCACGCGGTGTCCGGGCGCGCAAGCTCGACGATGCAGTGGAGGCGATCCGTGATCGCGCCTGCATCCGCTACCCGATCGTCGAGCACGACCTTTCCCAGGTCGAGTTCGACGACTCGCCCGACCAGGGGAGCGACTTCATCGAGGCGGTGGCTGGAGACGAGCATCGTGGCGTGGCCGACACGCTCCTCGAGGAGCGAGAAGAATACGCTCCGAGCATCCGGGTCGAGGTTTGCCGCGGGCTCATCGAGGAAGAGCAAATCGCAGGGCCGGCCCAGGGCGCAGGCGATCAGCAGCTTCTGTTTCTGGCCTCCGGAGAGTTTGACGAACGGACGCCCTGCCAGGCTGGCGAGATCGAGGCCCAGGCGCGCCGTTGTGTCGTCGATCCGTCCTGCGTCGCAGCCAGCGATTCGCGCCGTGAAATCGATCAGGTGACGTGCCGTCATGCGCAAGGGCGGCGGGAGCTGCGGGACGAAGCCGACCCTTCGCAACACTTCGCGACGATCCTTGCGGGGCTCCAGGCCGCCAATCGAGATCTCTCCCTCATACCGGTATTCGCCCAGGAGGCAGCGCACGAGGGTCGTCTTCCCGGCGCCGTTGGCGCCGACCAGGGCGATCCGGTCGCCGGCGCTGATGTCGAGGCTGAGATCATCGAGCACCGCCGCCTTGTCGAAGCGCTTCGTTACATGTTTCGCCTGGATCGTCATAGGATCCTGTCCAATCCCTTCACATTGAAGGTGAGTGAGCTGGTCGGGCAGATATCGACGCACAGGCCACAGCGCGTGCAATCCGGGCCGATATCCATGTGCGCGGCAGGGGCGCGGTTCTTGATGGTGAGATCGAGCACGTGAGGCACCTCGCATACTGCGCGGCACTCGCCCTCGTGTGCGCAGGCCTCCAGGTGGTACCGGATACGCACCGGCGCCGCTGCTCCGAGCACGCCGTAGGTGAGGCCGATCGGACAGACGTAGCGGCACCAGGCCCGCCGCGAATAGACCACCTCGAAGACGAGAAGCAGCAGCACCCAGAGAAGCGCCAGGCTCGGGCCGTAGACGAGGGCGCGGCTCAGTACGCCGATCGGGTTCACGGTGAGGAAGAGCGCGTGTCCGGTGACGAAGGCGAGGAGTGCGAACATCACCCAGAAGACGACGCGCACACCCCGGTGGAGCGCGTGATCCTGCACGAGCCCTTTCTTGGCCAGCCATACGTGCGCCATTTCGGCGAACTCGGCGACCAGATGGTAGGGGCAGACCCAGGAGCAGAAGGCGCGCCCTCCGATCAGGCCCCAGAGCAGGAGGATCGTCACGCTTCCGATCACCAGATTCACGGCGACGTGCTTCTCGGCGAGCACCACGAGCAGGCCGGAGTAGATGTCCGCCATGTGGAAGCCCAGGAAGCGGGAGGCGGTGAGGGATCCCTCGAGGATCTGGATGTCGAGGAAGAAGGAGAGCGTGAAGAGCAGGTTCACACCGATCAGGACCGCCCAGCGGCGATTTCGCCAGGTATGCACGGTCTTGGCCTGGGCAATCTCTTCGATCAGCCGAGCGATGTTGACTCCGCCCTTGCCGCGTTTGCGGGCGTGGAGGATCTCCGCCATGTCGGTTTTCTGTTTGGGCTTTTCCGGAGCACGCCCGAGCATCACGCCGATGTCGCGCAGCAATCTCATGCCCGGGCTTCCGCGGCGGATGGAATGATCTCGATACAGGTCGGTTCCTCAGGGCAGATCATCTCACAGACGCCGCAGCCAACGCAGGCGTCGCCGACTACCGGCGTGGAGCCCTTGCCGTCCGGAAGCGGCTCCAGGCGGAGGGCGGTCGTACCGATCGGGCACTCTCGCACGCAGAGATCGCAGAGTTCCACGTCGTACTCGTAATCTCGTACCGGCTGCGGAACCCAGCGATCGATTTCTTCGTAGCGCAGGCGCCCGGGAAACTGCCCACCACGCGCAGGTCCGCGAAAGCCCTCTCCGCGCCGTGCAAGGCAGGCATCGGGCCGGCTCAGCTTCGCGATGCCGATGGAGACTTCCTCTTTCGCGCCAAGCTCATGGCTGAGTGCGCCCGTGGGGCAGGCGAGAATGCAGGAGAGTGCGTCGCAAGAGAAATCGCAGGCCTGATCCCGCGGCTCGATGTACGGGGCGCCGTGTCCGAGGCCATCGTTCAAGTCCGCGAGCAGGATGGCTTCGACCGGACAGACCTGAACGCATTGGCCGCACTTGATGCAGGCACCGAGGAATGTCGTCTCTTCCTCCAAGGCGCCAGGCGGTCGCAAGCGAAGCCGGCCGAATCGCCGGCTCACCCAGGAGAAGACCGGTTGCAGGGCCACGATGGCTCCGGTCACGACGCCGGCGCGCAGGAAACGCCGGCGATTCTCTTCCTGGCGGCTCAATCTGCGGCGCGGCCGCCGCTTCTGGGTCTTCTTCTTCTGCTCCGACGTGTCGCTCATGGTCAGAAACCCCGCGGCTCGAAGCGCGGGCTCGGATCCTCCAGGATCTGCAGCGGATCGATGAACGGAGCCAACCGGTCGAGGAAATCGAGGACCTCGAAGACAGGGGAGGCGCGGAAGAACGCCGCCGCCGGCTTGTCCATCCACATCCGGTCGGAGTAGGCGAACGCCTTGTGGGGGAGGTCGCCCCCTCCGTCACCATCCCGGTCGAAGCCCTGGTAGTCGTCCCAGTAGTTGCCTTTCCAGGTGTGGGCCATGGCGTGGCCACCACCGCGCACGGCCACCTGGGTGAAGTTGTCGACGAAGTCGTTGTTGGCGAAGAGGTTGCCGCGCCACTGGCTATGAAAGAGGACGCCGACGCCGTTGTAGGCCAACTGGTTGCGTTCGAACCTGTTCGCCCGATCCGTTTCATAGGGTGAGATGTCGAGATAGATGCCCTTGGCGCAGTAGATGATCTCGTTCTCTTCGAGGACGACGCCGCTGCTCTCCTTGAATCCGACGCCCATGCCGGTCGCGCCCTGTGCGCCGACGATGCGGTTGCGCCGGATCTCGACGTCGTCGCTGTACATCAGGAAGATGCCGACCATGTTGTCGCGATAGTCGTTCTCCTCCACCTCGTTGCGTTTCGCATACATGAAGTGGAGGGCGTAGCGGCTGCCTCGTACCCGATTGCCGATGATCCGATTGTCGCCGGAGTACCAGACCACCATGTCACGGGCATTCTCGATCTGGTTGCCCAGGATCTGGTTGCGTTGGCTGTACCAGAGCCGGATGGCATCTCCCCGAATACCGAGTTCGAGATCCTTGGAACGAATCCGGTTGTTGCGGACGATGTTGTCATCGGACTGGGCCAGATCTACGCCGAAGAGGCAATCCTCGATGACGTTGTCTTCGACGACGTTGTGGTCGCCGCGTATCTGGACACCGGCGTCGAGCGTGTCGTGATTCTCGCCGGAGCCTCGCAGGGTGAGCCCGCGAAGCTGGGCGCCATTCGTTTCAAGGACGAATACGGAGCCCTTGCCGCCAGAATCGACCGTGGCCTTGCCGGCGCCATCGATCAGGATCGGCAGCGTGACGACGACGGGCCCGGCGTACACGCCCGGCTCGAGTCGCAGCTCTCCGCCGGCTGGCGTTGCGTCGATCAACTTCTGGAGGGGGCGGATCTCTTCCCCATTTGCGGCAACGGCCGCGAGCAAGAGGAGGGCCACGGCTCTCCAGGCCATCATGATCCGATCCGGAGCTCTTTTCGCCGAAGCAGGGTCGCCACAAGTACGCAAAGCGAGGATGCGATCGAGAGGGCGAATCCGTAGTGCGGGTAGGCGTAGGTGGAGAACTGGGCCACCTTGCCCTCGCCCATGATGGTCGGCATGAACGGCTTCACGGTGAAAGCCGCCCAATCGTGCAGGTTGTGCCCGAACCACCACATCCAGGCGGTGAAATCGATCAAGAACGCCACGGGCGCGAGGATCGCCGGCAGAGCCAACACCCACCAGAACGGGCCGCGGTAGAAGAGGAGCACGATCAGGGCCAGGCCGAACGCGAGGAAGAGATAGGGTGCCGCCGCGAATTCCAGCACAGCACCCTTCTCGATCGGCGCCATCCCGATGTAGTGGTTGATCGTGTTCATTTCGAAGACGCAATCGAGCGCTTCCTCTTCCTCGACCTCCTCACGAGCCACCAGCCTGCAGCCGTTCTCCACGCCGTTCCAATGCATGTGGATGCGCACGCCACCCGGAAACGTGTGTTCCGGGTAGTTCGGTGCCTTCAGCGAGACCCACCAGAGCGGCGAGAAGAACGACGCCGCCATGAGCAGAAGCCCTGCGATGGTGAGCCCGCGGAATGCCAACGTCTATTCGCCTGCCGAACGCTCGGGCCACTCGAGACGGGACATGTAGTCGACGACCGCGTCGAGCTGGGCGTCCGTGTACTTCTTCACGATCTTGACCATGTCCGGGTTGGCGTTGCGCCGCCGGCCGTCACGGATATCCGTGACCTGTCGCAGCATGTACTTGTAGTGCTGGCCGGCCAGGACCGGATAGAATTTCTCCGTCGAGCCCTCACCGTTCTGGCCGTGGCACTCGACGCAATTCGCGTCGTAGAGCTTCTTGCCCTCGTCGAGGTGTTCGCCGGAGCCGCGCCCGTTGTCGCCAGGGATTGGAAGCGTCTGGATGAATGCGCAGACGTCCGCGAGTTCCTGGGCATCGGTCATGCTCTTCGCGAACGGATACATGATCGGGTTGTCGCGAAGGCCACCGCGGATGTCGGCGATCTGCTTGATCAGCACCGTGGCGTGCTGGCCGGCGAGCTGCGGGAAGGTGCCGTCCGGGCGGCCGGCACCGTTCGGCAGATGGCAGGCCGAGCAGATCTCGAAGATCTCTTCGCCGTTCTCCGGGTCACCGGTGAGCTCGAGGGCCTCGATCTTTTCGCCCTTGGCTTCGTTCCACGTGTAGCCCTCGGACTCGATGCCCTCCTGCTTCGGTTGCGGCTGCGCCTGAGCCGCTGCCGGCAAGAGGAAAGCAAGGGCAAGAACGATGAGTGTAGGTCGGTTCATGTTGGTCTTCCTTCTAATCGAGGCTGGAGATCCAGTTCGCGATCGCCTGCATTTCCTCGTCGGTGACGAGGTGCATCACGCCGCTCATGGCTGCAGTGTTTCCGTTCGACCGGGCTCCGCTCTTGATGTCCTTCATCTGTTGAAGGGCATAGGCTGCATTTTGTCCGGCCAGCTTCGGATACTCGGGCAGGATCGGCGTCTTCGCGTCCGGCCCGTGGCAAGCGATGCAGGTGCGCTGCGTGTAGAGGGTAGCGCCGTCCAACTCCTCGCCCATGGCCGGGAGCGCCAGCCCCAGCAGAAGGCCGATGAGCCCCACGCTGGAACTCGTCTTTAAGATCCTCATTTTCTCTTCCTCCATGTAGGACGGGGAACGGGGGTGGGGGGGAGTTGTTTTCCCCCCTCACCCCCGTCAGGCCGGAATGAAGCGCGCGAGCGCTACTTCACTGTCTTCGAGCCGTGCTCTTCCAGGTAGGTCTTCGCACGGAGCCCGATGTCCGCCGCCTTGACCTGGTACTGCCACCACTGACCCGCCCAGAGTGTGGCGCTGTTCCAGGACCCCTTCGCGGCCTCTTCCTCGGACCGCGTTTTGGCTTCTCCAGCCCGACCGAGCTGATCGGTCGCGTCCTCGACGAGGGCCACGACATCCGGGAAGTCCTGGTAGTTCTGGCTCGTGATGAAGCCCACCACCCCGTCGATGACGGCCTGGGTCTCCACATTCGTGGCGACCTGCTTGTCATAGTCGGCCTGGGTGTACTCTTCCTTCGCCATCAACTCGCCGACCTGGGCCTTGTAGCCCTTCGGCTTGACCAGCAGATACCCCTGCATCTCCAGGTGGAGCGCGGAGCAGAACTCGGTGCAGTAGTAGGGGAACACGCCGGGAGTGTCGGCCACCATGCTCACGGTTGACGTCTCGCCGGGCTCGAAGGAACCGTGGACGTTGTACTTGCCGATGGTGAAACCGTGGGTCTGATCCTCGGCCCGCTCGAGGTTGGTCAGGTGGACGACCAACTCATTGCCCTCATCGATCTCGATGATCTCCGGGGTGATGTGGGAGCGGATCAACGTCCCCCAGACCTCGACCTTGTTTCCGGTCTTGACGATGCGTTCCTGGCCCGCCCGCGTCTTGTGCTCCGAGATCTCGCCCGTACGGGGGTTGGTGCCGCTCTTGTAGCGGATCTTGGGCTTGATGAGCTTCGCATCGATGCCCACGACGTAATGCGGCTCGCCAAGGGGCAGCGGCATGTCGTAGAGCAGCTGCATCTCGTCCGTCGAGATGTCGATCAGCTGATGGTTCTGCGGATGCAGCGGCCCGACCGGGTTGAAGCGGTCGATGGCGAGCTTGTTGAGTGCCACCAGGTACTTCCCGTGCGGTTTCACGGTGTCGCCATGCATCGTCATCAAGTGGCCGATGTTGTAGTGGATCGGGATCCGGCTGAGCAGCTTGCCCTCGATGTAGTTCCAGCGTGCAACCATCGAGTCCACGTAGAGCGACGTGTAGGCGACGCCCTTCACGGAATCGTACTGGGTATGCAACGGCCCGAGGCCCAGCTGCACCTGGGTATGCAGGGCCTTCTTCATGTCGAGGATCGGCAGACCGTAGGGGTCGGTATCTGCGTAATCCTTCGCATCGATCAGGGCCTTGATCTTCGACCACTTGAAGACGGAGGTGTGGGTGTCGAGCTTGCCCGAGACCACCATGTACTCACCGTCCGGGCTCACATCGATTCCATGGGGGCTCTTCGGCTCGGGAATCAGGTGGACCAGGCCCTCCTTGATCGTCGTCTCGAGCATGATCACCGGGAAGTCGTTGATCATCTTGACCTTCCCGGCAGCGGCAACCTTCACCGCCTTCTTCCAATCGATGACGTGGAGGTAGTCCGTGTCCTTCGCTGAACAGCCGGCTTCGAAGGGCGGACGATCCCGCTCGATGCCACCGACGTAACGCTCACTGCAGAACGAGTTCACGAACGCGAAACCCTCGCTCGGGCCCTTGCCGAAGTCCGAGAGATCCTGGCTGTAGGGCGGCAGCTCGATCGCGAAGGAATTCTCCTTCTCGAGCCGGCCTTTTTCGCGGTTGAACTTCCAATAGGTCACGCCCCCCCGGTACTTCTCGTTGAAGAGCTCGAGAGGCGCGTACTCGCCGCCGAGGGGCGCCGCGTATTGCGCGGGCTCCATCAGCCATTCCGTGTTTCCGGTGACGAAGGCGCCGCCGTGTTCGCTCTGGAAGACCGGATTCACGACGATCTGCTTCGTCTCGAAATCCTTCAGGTCGATGACTGCGAGGCGCGGGTTGGATTTGTCGTTGATGAACAGGAACTCGCCGTCGTAGTCTCCATTCGTCTCCGAGGGTGCAGGATGGTGGGTGTCGCCCCAGGTGATGTCCCGGCCGTTGATTCGGCCCTGGTTCAGCACCGCCTTGGACTCGTCCTCGAAGCCGTGGCCCTGCCAGGGCTCCGGGGTGAAGACGCCGATGTACTTGAGGATCCGCATCGAGGGGATCCCGTAGGCGATGACATGGCCGCTCTGGCCACCGGACGCGAAGGCGATGTACTCGTCTCGGCCCCCGGTGGGCGTATAGGTCTTGGCGGCTGCCAGCAGGTTCTCCTGGGTGAGCCCCCGCTTCTTCATCACTTCCTGAAGTGTCTCAGCAGAACTGGGGCTCGCGCTCAGCACGAGTGCAACGCCAATCAGCGCTACTCCGAATCCGTGAACCCATCCTCTGACCGATCGCCCCGACATAGCTGTCCCTCCGCTGGATGATCGACACGATCGCCCAAGTGCCCCGATCTGCAAGGGGCGTTCCGGGGCGAAGAGGTCAGATAGAGCAGTGACGCTCGATTAGAAAGGGACACCAGGCTACACCCAAGCGATATCGGGGCATTCTGGTGTGGGCTGAATCGATGCCACAACTGGGACGTTCGTAAGGAACGTCTCGGCCATGCCTTCGAGTTGCTACGCGCTCTCGCTGATGGCTGCGACGGCGGCGGCGCGTACCGGAACCCGCACGGGTCGGGGGAAGTAGTCCGCCCGCAGTTCCCACGGCACACCGAGTGCGGTGAGGATCTTCCGCTTGGTCGCCTGTCGACAGGCCTGGCCCTTTTCGATGGCGTGAATGGTGCGCGGAGAAACATGCGCACGGCCCGCCAACTCGGCCTGTGTCCAGCCGAGGGCTTGTCGCGCTGCGCGAATGCGGTTCATCTAGGGGGGTGCCTCGATCTCGAACCCCGCAAGGGGCATCGCGGAGGTTAGCGATCGTGCAGCGCGGGGGCGAAGTCCGGAGAACCCCACATGCCTGCTCGGATCAACAATATCCCAACGAAAACGGAGAGTTGAGAGAAATCAACGACGTGGATCTTGGTGGGTGAAAAAGCCCTCGACAAAAGAGCTTTGCAAAGCGTGCGGCTCTAGCGCCAGCGACCCATGGGAATCAACTCGGTATCGGGAATGGGAACCACGCCTGCCATGGCGACCGGTGCTTCGGTGGTTTTCGGGGCTGGATCCCACGTGCCCCCGGTCAGCACGATGGCGAGCATGGCGGCGGCGGCCAGGGCGCCAAGGGCCGACATTCCGACCCTTTCTCCGAGGCTCGGCTCCGGATCGACGATCCAGCGGGATAGCGCGCGCAACCGATCGACCTGGCCTTCCGGGGCTTCGAGAGGGACGAGTGAGAGCGGCAATTGGGCCAACAGGCTCTCGCAAGCATCGAATTCGGCCAGCGTGCGACGGCACGTCCCGCACTCGACGGCATGCTCTCGCACCTGGGCTTCGAGGGGTGCGGCCAGGGTTCCGTCCAGCAGCTGGGGGAGCAGATGGCGGGCCTTCCAATGAATCACGGTTCACTCCTTCCAACGTCGCGCAGCAGCGGCCCGAGGGCCTCGCGGAGTTCCTCTCTCCCCCTTCGCAACCAGGTGCCGACCGTGGCCGGCGGTACGAGTTCACGCTCGGCGATTTCTACGTTCGTGAGCCCGTGATGAATGCGCAACACGAGCGCTCGGCGATGTTGGGGTTTGACCTCCAGCAGGGCCTTGGCGACGGCTGCCAGGATCTCTCCTTCGAGCACCTGCGCCTCGGGGCCCGGGCTGGCGTCGCCATGCATCCGCGCTTGGGAGAGCACCTCTCGTTCGAGCCCGACGCGGCGTTTGCGCGATCGGAGGAGATTGACCGAGCCATTGACCGCGGACCGGTAGAGGTAGGACCAGAGGCTGGCGGTTCCGTCGTAGGCCGCTCGGGGCAGTGCCACGAAGACCCGCTGTACCACGTCCTCGGCATCCGCCTGGTTCCCGACGATCCGGTACGCGACCCCTTCGAGACGTCGGCGATAGCGCGAATGCACCTCGGCCATGGCGCCTTCGTCGCCCGCCAGCCATCGCCGGTCGAGCTCGGGATCGGCCGGGCTCGTCGTAGCGGCTCGCCCAATCATCCGACCGATTCGATTCGTCGTGGTGCCTTCCAAAAAGCGCTCCCCAGAAACGCGTCTCGCTTGCCCACTATGACACGAACGGGGCGTGTCGCGTTTCATTCTCTTGAGCCCCGCGGGGCGCACCCAACCCTCTCCAGGGCCAGGTAGGATGGGGCCACGTTCCGAACCCATCTGGAGAATCCCATGCACGATCTCGTGGTTCGCGGCGGCACGCTCGTCGACGGCACCGGCAGCCCGCCCCGCCAGGCCGACGTTGCCATCCAGGAAGGCCGGATCACCGAAGTAGGCGAGGTGACGGGCTCGGGCCGGGAAGAGATCGATGCCAAGGGCATGCTGGTCACACCGGGCTTCGTCGACATCCACACGCACTACGACGGCCAGGCCACATGGGATCCGCTTCTCGCGCCCTCCTGCTACCACGGCGTGACGACCATCGTGATGGGCAACTGTGGTGTGGGCTTCGCCCCCGTGCATCCAGGTCAGGAGGATTTCCTGATCCAGTTGATGGAGGGTGTCGAAGACATTCCCGGCACCGCACTCCACGAGGGCATTGCCTGGAACTGGGAGACCTTCCCGGAGTACCTCGATTGCCTGGCCGGGTTGCGTTTCTCGATGGATCTGGGAACCCAGGTGCCTCACGGTTCCGTACGTACCTACGTCATGGGTGAGCGCGGCGCGAACAACGAGCCGGCCACGGCCGAGGATATCGCGTCGATGGCGGCGATCGTGAAAGAAGGCATCGCAGCGGGGGCCCTTGGCTTTTCGACCTCCCGCACGATCGCCCATCGGGCAATCACGGGCGAGCCGGTGCCGGGAACATTTGCTGCCGAAGACGAGCTCTTCGGGATTGGTCGCATGTGAGGTGAGCTCGGCAAGGGCATATTCGAGGTCGCAGGTGCCGGAGCGGCTGGTGAGGACGTGGCTGCACCGAAGACGGAACTCGACTGGATGCGCAGACTCTCCGCTGAGATCCATCGGCCGGTTTCCTTCGCCATGCTCCAGGTCGATTCGGCGCCTCGGCTCTGGCGGGAGCTCCTGGAGCTCTCGGCAGAAGCCACGACCGACGGTGCCCAGCTCTTCCCTCAGGTGGCAGGCCGCCCCTTCGGGATGTTGGTCGGCCATCAGACGGACATCCATCCCTTCTCCGATCGGCCCACCTTCGCGAAGCTTCTGGGGCTTCCATTCGAAGAGAGGATCGCGCAGCTGCGGGATTCGGCGGTGAAGAGGCAGATCCTGTCCGAGACACCGGCCGAGCCCAGCCTGTTGCTGTCTCAGCTCGGCAAGTGGTTCCCGATGGGGGACCCGCCGAACTACGAACCTGGCTACGAGGATTCGATCGAAGCGCTGGCGAAACGCGCCGGCCGGGATCCGCTGGAGTTTCTCTACGACAAGATGCTCGAGAAGGACGGCAAAGAGCTTCTGCTACTGCCCGTGTTGAACTACAGCGACCTGATCGCCGATCCCATTCGCGAGATGATCTACCACCCCAACGCGGCGCTCGGTCTCGGCGATGGCGGAGCCCATTGTGGAATCATCTGCGACGCCAGCATCCAGACCTTCATGCTCACCCACTGGGTTCGCGACAGGACACGCGGCGAAAAGATCCCCGTCGAGTTCGCGGTGAAGCGCATGAGCATGGACACCGCCTCACTCTACGGTCTGGGCGATCGTGGCGTAGTGGCTCCCGGCCTGAAGGGCGACCTGAACGTGATCGACCACGATTCGCTGCGTCTCGAACTCCCCGAGATGATCTTCGACCTCCCGGCGGGCGGAAAGCGGCTGATGCAGCGGGCGCGGGGATACCAGGCGACGGTCGTATCGGGAACGGTGACGATGCGGGAGGACGAGCCGACCGGAGAATTGCCCGGGAGGTTGATTCGCGGCGCTCGCGCCTGAAGCCTCGCGTCCGACCCCGAAGCCAGGCTAGGGAGCGGGCGGAGGCAGTATCATTCGGGCCGCGACCGCCTGGTTGGTGAACGCGATCTGGCCGCCTGGCATTTCGACGGAATGGGTCTGCTGGACCGTGAGGGGAACGCTGCTCTGGATCGTGGCGAAGCCCTGGGCGTACGGCGGGATCGGGAAGGGCGGAGGAACGATCTGATTCTGCAGGTCGAGCGCGTCCTGGCAGCTGGCTTGGCTTGCAGCCCCGGCCGGCAGGGTGGCAGCGGCGCGATCGGAGACCCAGCCCGGGAAGAGATTCCCGGCCGGGTAGGTGAGGGCGAGGCCGACGTAGACGGTTGCGTCTACCGTGTTGGAGTTGATCGCGTGGATCACCGTGGCGTGGTCGCCTGTCAAGATGCGGCCCGGATCGGTCGCGTTGCTGCCACAGGTGAACGGCACGGAGTACTCGTACCAGTAGATGACCCGTCTCTTTTTCCTGGCCAAGGAGGAGGCGGGAGCGAGAAACGTCACCGCGAAGGCGGCGATACAGACCAGGGCAAGTAGGCGTTTCATTTTTCTGGGGGCTCCCTGAGGCGGGGTGTTGCGAGAGTCACTTTTTCTTCGACGCCGGCGCCGCCCATCTTGATGCGACACCCGCGGGGCTACATGGAAACCCCGGAGCCGCCTCCAGCCAACACCCGGATTTGGCGTTGGCGCGCGGGTGCAGGAATGCCATTCTCTTCCCGCTCGCGAGGGAGAGAACGATGAAGCCCGAAGAATGTGTCCTGTACAGTGGAGCGGCCAACGGCGCCGAGGCAGCCTTTGGGGCTGCTGCCGAGCGACACGGTGTGGCCGAAGTGAATTTCACCTTCGAGGGGCACAACGATGCCAGGACACGTGGCATCCGCGTCCTGACTCCAGCCGAGCTCCAACAGGGCGATGTCAGTCTGGCCTATGTCGCCAAGTTGATGCACCGGGAGTATCGGGACACCCCGCTCTTTCGCAGGGTGCTCCAGAGCATCTGGCATCAGGTGAACAGTGGCCAGGAGATCTACGTCATCGGCCAGATCAACGATGACGGGACGGTCAAGGGCGGTACGGGCTGGGGCGCCGAGTTTGCGAAGCTCTGCAACAAGCTCCTCTACGTCTTCGACCAGTCCACCGATTCCTGGCATCACTGGACGGGTGATGGCTGGGAGGCGGGCGGCGAGCCGATCGTGACCCATGCTGCATTCGCGGGAACGGGCACGCGCCTGCTCGAGGAAAACGGTCGCCGGGCGATCGAAGGGCTCTTCGAGCGAACGTTTCGTTAGTCCAGCGGGCGATCCTGGCGCGGGAATGCGGCGTTGATCGCGCCTAGCAACTGGGCCAACCGCACCACATGGGTGCTGACGATCGGTTTTCCGCTCGTCAAGAGGGCTACGGAGATCTCCCGTGCCGGATCGGCCCAGGGGATGATGTTCGAGAAGCCCAGATGGCCGAACGCGCGGCCCGTGCTCGGCCCGAAAAGGCCCACCGGATCGTCGCCTAGCATCGGCCCGAGGCCGTAGCGAAGCGGCATGAAGAGGGTGAGGTCGATCTCCCGGTAGCTCTGCTCTGTCAGGGCGTGGTGTATGGTGCGCGGATCGAAGATGCGCACATCGCCCACGCTGCCGTCATTGAGCAGGCATTGCAGGAAGGTCGTCACCTCGCGAGCGTTCGAGACGACGTTTCCGGCCGGGATGATCCCGCGAAGGAATCGCGGATCGTTCGAGAGTTCTACGATCTCGTCGATGCTCTTGCCGAGGGCGCGGCGAAGGAGCCCTGCGACAGGCGGCGGCGGGTTTGGGCCGGTGCGCGCGTTGACGGCGACCTTGTCGAGATCGCTTTCGGCGACGCCGTAGTTCATCCAGCGCAAGCCGAGGGGCTCGCAGACTTCGGCCGCCAGGAACTCCCGAATGGTCTTCCCCGTCGCCTGACGCACGACCTCGCCGAGTACGAAGCCGCCACTGATGGCGTGGTAGGCTACGAGCCGTCCAGCACGGGTGGATGGGCGCATTTCACAGATGAGCTCGGCCACGGTATCCGGATGGGCTAGCAACTCCAGATCCATCGCCTCGGGAGGCAGGTTCGGAATGCCCGCCCTATGCGCCAGGAGGTGCCGAAGGGTGATCCACTTCTTTCCGTGGCGCTCGAAGCCCGGTACGTAATCGGCGACGCGATCTTCGAGGTGGACGAGGCCACGTTCGTCGAGCTTGTGGATCAGCATTGCGGTGATGAGTTTCGAGGAAGAGAACAGGCAGAAGGGCGTGTCCGGGGTGGCAAGAACTTCGGGCGTGCGGTGATCGTCGCCCGGAGCGTTCCCGGAGAGATGGCCGAGCGTCCGGTCGAGGACGATCTCGCCGCGGTGGCGGATGCACAACTGCAGAGCCGGTGTGATGCCGGTCCGGTAGAGGGCTTCGGCTGCTTCCCAGATCGCTTCAACGCCCTTCGGGTCGGAGCCCGTATCCCAGGCGCTGACCTCCTCGCCTCGCGAGGTCACGCCAGCCAGATCGCTCGGCACCCGGCAACGTGCGAGGAAGGGAAGGGGAAGGCGACCGAGTTGTTCGAGGACATCCATGGCCCGTTGATAGTAGGCATTCCCCGGCGACACTCCTACCCCGCGGCTTCACTCGGGAGCGTTGCAATGACCTCGTCGCCGGTGTCATCAAGATGTCGATGAAAGCCCACCAGCGCGGTCTCCGGCTGTCCCAACTGCCGGGGGAATGGGGCGGGATGGGTCGCATCTCGCCGATGGCGCGGACGTGGTCCACCCATGGCGGATCGCAGAGCGGGCGATCCAGGCGTGTCTCCGGGATGGCAACGTCAAGGCCGCGACGGGCCGGCTCCCGCTCCAGGGCATGCATTCGCTTTGAGGCAGAACGCAAGACGGGCCGAGGCGGCAGCCGCCCCGGCCCGTCAGCAACGTTCCGTGGGATCTAGCGGCCCTTGGTCAGGCGGCCCACGTCGATGAAGCGGCGGATCTTGCCCTTGCTCTTCATGGGCGTGCCGGAGACATCCCAGAACTCGATGCGGTTGCCGGTGCCGGTCTGCACGTTCACGATGATGTCCGAGACCACTCGGAGATCGCGGGGCTCTTCGACGCCTTCCCATCCGGCATACTCCTCGTATCCTTCGGATTCGCTCCAGCGATGGTTATGCCAGAGGATCTTCCACAGCTCGCCCTTGCGGTCGTAGGCGAAGGAGTACAGAGGCTCCATCGAGTTGATGTCGATGTAGATATCCTTGAACTTGTAGGGATGATCTGGGGCGTTGGGCACGAAGCGGATCTTGATGGTCTTGCGCAGTTCCCAGCGATCGTCCGCGAACGAGAGGCCGTAGGGGCCAAAGTTGTGGTCCCGGTTGTACGGGAACGCCATCTGTTTGGTGTTCACCGGTGCGATGACGTCCTCCTCGCCGAGGCATTCCCACTCATATTGGGGCACGACGCCGTTGAAGCTGAACAGGTCGTCGAAAGTGAAGTCCGTCCCGGAGACCGCGTCCGTTCGCTGAGCAGTCGAGATGCGGCGTACACGTCGAAGCGTCGGAACGTATACCCAGGTGTCGTCGTTCTTTCCTGTGGCCTCGGGATTGTATGAATCCTTGTAGCGGTAGGTCAGCAACATGATGCCGCGGGCGTCGAACGGCGCCTCGACATTCGGGCCGCCGGCCGTATACCGCTTCTCGCCGCGGAAGATGTCGCCATCAGTGGCGTCGTACTCGGGCTCCGATCGGTAGGCGAGGTCCACGCCGTTGCTGTTTCCCTCGTAGTAGAGGGGCAGTTCTTCCCCGCGATCCCAATAGCTGTAGTAGAAGCGCGCTTTTCCGCCGGCGCCCGCCCAGCGTCGCATGAAGTTCCACGCAACCTTCGCGCCGGCACCCGGATCGCCCTTGCAATCGATGTCTTCCATCGGAAACGGCTGGCCGGCCCGGTAGTTCTCGAGGCTGGATTCGGGGCCGAGCTTCACCTGGGCCGAGAATTTCTTGGTGGCGTCCATGTAGACCTGCGGCGGGCTGTAGTCGAAATTGGCCGGGCCGATCTCGAGCTGCATGCCCTCGTAGAAGAAGAAGTCGCGATTCGACCAGAACTCCTCCGGCAGGAAGGGCTTGAGCTTGTCGATCTGGTCCATCGTGATGACGTCGCCTTCCGCGAAGGACGGCGCGCCTCCCGCGTCTTCCTGTGAGGCCGCCGGCATGGCCAGGGCCAGGAGCGCGAGCGTGGAGATCAAAAAGCGAATCATTGCATCCTCCTCGGGATGGGATGAAAGGGTTGGCGTTCTGAGCGGGATCGTGCGTGGAGCGGTTCCATACGCACCCGGGTAGACCCCGAAACCCGCGGGGGCGTTTCAGCGGGCGGCCATCCTACCACGGCTCAGCTCCCGCGGCTCAGCCGGAGCCCTTCGGGGCCCCCGGTATTTGCCCCTTTTCGCCCGTTCAGGGGATCATCGGGGCGAGCGCTCGCTCGAAATCCGTGGGCCGCTCGTAGGTGAGACGGGCAATCTCGGCGAGCGCGCCCGGAAGATCGAGGGCCGGGACGGTCTGGGGTTTGCGGGCACAGAGGTCGGCGGTCGCGCAGACGTCATCCCGACGTTCGCAGACGCCAAAGGCCTCGAGGGGGCCGAGGTCATCGGAGATCCTTTGCAGGGAAGGGCGCGGGGTCTCCGGGAATATCGCGGTCCTACCCGGAATCGCTCTTCTTCTGCCGTGGTCGAGCCGCGAACCCGGCAATTGCGACGCAGGACCAGGCGAAGAGATCTCCAGCGCGGGTGTAGGGCGAGAGTCCTACAGGCGTCTCCGGAACCGCATGCTCGAGGACGCCCGTCGCGTCCTGAGGCAAGCTGGCCACGATCGAGCCATCGGGCCCGACGATCGCTGAAATGCCCGTCGTGGTTGCCCGAAGCAGAGGCCGTCGGTTCTCGATCGCGCGGAAGACCACCTGTCGCAGATGTTGCTCGGCGCCGCCGAGGCCGCGGTACCAGCCGTCATTGGAGAGATTGATGAGCAGGCTGGCGCCGCCCAGCACGGCCTCACGGCTCAGATCAGGGTACAGACCCTCCATGCAGATCAGGACACCAAGCATTTCGCCATTGACAGCGAAGAGCCCTGGGGATTGCCCGGCCGAGTAGGAGCCTGCGTCCAGATCGCCGCGCTCGCCGAGACTCAACCAATCGCCTAGCGGCCGGGTCTCACTGAAAGGAAGCAAGCGGCGCTTGTCGTAGGAACCCACCGTGCCGCTGGCATCGACCAGCACAGCGCTGTTGTACGCGCGGTTGCTTCCCTCCAGGACCTCATTGCGCGGTGCGCCGAGCAAGACAGGGCTTCGCATGGCAACCCGTTGAATGGCTGCACCGTAGGTCGGGTGGTCGAGCGGAGTCTGGATGGCGTTCTCGGGCCACAAGATGAGATCGGGGTCTGGCTCCTCGCGTTCGAGCAGGAGGTTCCGCGTGAGGCTTCCGTAGCGTCGCACGACATGGCTCGCAGTTGAGCTGCGCCAGCGGAGCTGCGGGGGGACATTGCCCTGGACGAGCGCCACCTTGAACGCACTCTCGGTCGGCGCGAACTGGCGGCGCCTCAGTTCGCCGTAGACATTCGAGGCGAGCAGTACCGCCACAGCAGCACCTGCGACGGGAAGCGCCAGTCGCGGAGACGCCTGCGAGCGTTGCAGGACGCGGTGGCAGACGAGGATCAACTCCGCGAGACAGGCGTTGACGAAGGCAACCATGGCGGTGACCAGATAGACGCCACCGAGGTCTGCCAACTGGCGGATCCTGATCGCCTCCGCCTGGCTGTCGCCGAGAAGGGCCCAGGGGGTGCGAAAGCCGAGATGGGTGCGCGCGAACTCACCCACCACCCAGCAGGCCGCGAACAGGACGGCGCCCGCGAGGGGGCCGTGCCGTCGTGCGGCCGCTCCGTACAAGACACCTCCCAGCCCGTAGAACGGTGCCGCAGCAACGACCCCAAAGCCGACGATGAAACCCAGACTCAAGGGCTGGGACCACTCGAAATGGCCTGTCAGCGTGGGGAGCAGCCACGCAATGACGGAAATCGTGGCCAGGTAGCCCCATCCAGCTGTCCATATGAAGGCTTTCAAGGGGCCCGAGCCGCGAAGCACCAACAGCAAGGGCACGAGCACGATCCAGGCCAGCCAGCTCCAGGCCCATGGCGGGAAGCACAGCGCACCGTACGCCACGGCCGAGACGAAGACGGCAAGCACACGACCCACGCCGGGGGCATCGTCCGTGCGCAGGTGTGCCTTTAGCTACCCGTGTGTCAGACCGAAAACGGCCAGCATGGCTGTGCGCAGCGAGAAGGATGCGATCCTCTGGATCGGTGTCGCCTTGTGGCTGGTTGCGACGGCCGTGGGTGTGCGGAGTTCGCTGGGCTTCGTCGATCAACCTTTCTCCGGACTGCTCCTGCTCGAGAACCGTGTCGTCGCTTCGGCGGGGCTGGAGAACTGGCCAGCGACCGCCGCAGGGGACCTCTTCCAACAGGAACTCGTCGCGGCCAACGGGAACCTCCTCGCAGATGCGCGCGAACTGCGCCAATACGCGCGAACGGTTCCCGTAGGGACGCCCGTCGCTCTTCGATTCCGCGCACCCACCGGTGAGGAAACGGAACGCATCATCGAGACCCGGATGTTCAGTCGAACGGACTACATCTTCTTGTTCGGCGCCTTCTTGTTATGCGGACTCAGTCTCTGCGGCGTCGCGCTGACGATCCGGTTCTTGCGTGGCGGCGAGATGCGTCGTGCAGGCGGCATTGCCTGGTCGCTTTGGATCAGTGGCATGTTCGCACTGACGGCGATGGACCTCTACGGGGACTATCATCTATTTCGACTGCACGCTGCCTTCGAGTGTTTCTTGTTCGCGGCGACCGTTCATGTCGCGCTGGTCTTTCCTGCTCCCCATGCTCTCCTCGAGCGGTATCCATGGCTTCTCCCCGGCGTGTATGGCGCGTCAGCCGTGCTCGCTGTCGCGAATCAGGTCGGCCTCTACGATCCCGTGCTGTACACCGCGACCCATCGTGTGGCCGTGATCGGGTTCGGGATCGGGCTGGCGGCCTTGCTGGCTTCACAGGTCTACGCGTGGCGTTGGTCGGAGAGTTTCGAGGCGCGTCAACGGGTGAAGGTGCTGGCCCTGGGAACGGTGGTCTCCCTGGGCCCGCCCGGCTTGCTGATCCTCAGCTCCGTCGCGACCGGCGGCGCGGCATCGGAAAGTGCCGCTGCCCTGACGGTGTTCCTGTATCCGCTGGCGATCGGATACGCGGTCTTGCACCAGAACCTGCTCGATATCGACATCATCGTCCGGCGGGGGTTCGGCTACGCGGCACTCACCGTCGCATTGGCCGGTGTCTATGCGTTGACCGCGACGCTGATGGAGGCTGTCTTCGAATTCAGTGGCTCGCCTTCTCTGGGTGCCCGCAGTGGGCTCTTCGCAGGAGCGTCCGTCCTGGTCCTGCTTCCCCTGCGGAACCGAGTGCAGTCGGCGATCGACCGCGTCTTCTTCCGCACCAGCTACGACTTTCGCCTTCTGGTCGAGAGGACGAGTGCCGACCTGGCCTCGGCTACGGATCTCGATTTCATCGAGCAGAAGATCCGGGAAGCGGTGACGGAGGCATTTCAGCCCGAGAGCGTCGTGCTGCTGGTTCGCGCGTCGAACGCCTCTTCCGTCAGCCCGGAACTGACGCGTATGGCGGTTCCCGAAGACATTGCAGAGGAACTCGATTCCGGCCAGATCGAGTTCGCCTACGACCTCGATGGCGGCGGCTTGGCAATCCCCTTCGCCCTGGAAGACAGACTCGTGGCCTTGATGGTGCTGGGTGGTAGACGGTCCGGGGCCTTCTTTGGCGGTGAGGACAGGCGCCTCCTCCACGTGCTCGCCAACCAGGGCGCCATTGCCTTCGAGAACGCGCTGGCCGTCGACGCGCTTCAGGAACTCAACCGTACGCTCGAGGGCAGGGTCGAAGCACGAACCTCTGAGTTGGCGGAAACCCTCGAGGAGTTGCAGGAGACCCAGCGTCAGATGGTGCATCAGGAAAAGATGGCCTCGGTTGGCGCGCTGGTGGCGGGCGTCGCCCACGAGATCAACAACCCGCTGAACTTCATCGAAGGCAACATTCACCATCTTCGGGGCTACATGCAGGCCCTGCGCGGGGCCTTCGAGGAGGTTCAGGATGCTGCGAAGGAGGACGGGCCCGGGCTTTGCGAGCGGGTTGCGGCGATTCGCGAAGCGCACGACCTGGACTTCGTTCTCGAAGATCTAGGATCGGTCTTTCAGGGCTGCGACGAGGGCGTGGAGCGCGCAACTCGCATCGTTCGGGATCTGCGTAGCTTCTCTCGAACGGATGCAGGTGAGGTCTCCGAGGTCGACCTGGGCCAGGCCCTCGATGCCACCGTGAACCTTCTGCGGGGTCGCCTGACAGGAATCGAGGTACAGCGCGAGTACGCGAACACCCCGCCGGTCGAGTGCCTGGAGGGCCAGATCGGTCAGGTACTCATGAACTTGCTGGCCAATGCCGCGGACGCCCTCGGCGAAGCTGGCAACATCACGGTTCGCCTCGGTCAGGTCGGCGACGATTCAGTCTTCTTCGAGGTAGAAGACGACGGCTGTGGCATCCCTCCGGACGTTGTGGAGAGGATCTACGAGCCGTTCTTTACCACCAAGGAGGTAGGGACGGGGACGGGGCTGGGCTTGTCCATCTCCTACGGGATCGTGACTCGCCACAGCGGCCGACTCGAGGTGCGGAGCGAACCCGGCCAGGGCACCTGCTTTCGCGTCGAACTCCCGCAGCGCTCGCAGCTCGCTCGAGAGGGCAACTAGCGACAACGCAGTTGTCGCTGTGTGCTGACAACCCGGTTGTCGGCGTTGCAAGCAGCCCAATCTCGCGTGTCTTCGTCGATGCTTGCATGTTGACGAAGCCGGACGTGCCGAGGGCCGTCACCGCCGCGGGCAGATCGCTCCGCGGACAACGTCACGTTTTCGAGGGGTTGCCGCGTCTTCTGCCCATGGCATGGCCCTTGCTCCTTCGAGCCTCGACGGAACCGATTTTCGATCTCGAAGGGACCTCGTGATGACCTCCATCTATCGCTTTTTCGCACTTACCGCAGTTCTCGCGCTGCTGGCGCTGGTGCCGAACCCCGCTCCCATTCTTGCTGGCTGCGGCTGCGATCATCCGCCGCCGGCCTGGGCGCCAATCATGCCGCCGTTCGCCTCGGGTGGGCAGCCCATGCTGATCAACGCCCAGAAGGACGAGTTCGATGTCGGCAAGACCTACGAGGTCTCGTTCGGCAAGCCGGGATGGTTCGTCGCCAAGGTGACGGTTGTCGCCGACAGCAAGACCCAGCTTCGCATCGAAATGCCGAAGCTCGTCAACATAGGACCGGTCGAGCTCCATGTGACCGAGATGGAAGGGACGGAGCGGGGAGACACTGACGTCTACGATTCCAGCCTGTTCACAGCGATGGCCTTGCCGCGCCGCCTCCCGGCCGGCGACGCAGTCATCATGATGCAGGAGCTGATGGTCGCAGTGACGGAGGATGGAACCATCCTGATTCCGTTCGACCTTCGGGACGTTCTCGATCCGACGCAGTTCGCGATGAGCCTCGGCAAGCTCCCGGTTCGCTTCGGTCCGGAAGACGTCGTGTTCTACAATCGCGATGGCGTCGACTTGACGCTCTTCACGCTGGCTGTCGAGGACGCCACCGGGCGCGAATGGGGTAGCTACTACGGATGGGAGGTCGAGGACGACGCCGGACTGCGCGGCCTCACTTTCAACTCGCAGGTCGCCGAGGCCTGGGACAAGGAGAACAACAGCGATCTGCTCACCTATTGGCGTCACGAGTTCCAGACCTACGCGAGGGCCCACCAGCAGGGTGGCAGCCACGAAGTAAGCGATGGTTTCCACCCGGACGGGAGCTTCCACATCGATCATGACATGTTGATCGTTGCGATCTCCGTGCCCGACCAGGTTTCGCCGGGCTCTCGAACCGTCGATCTGCTGGCCTCTGCTGCCGTGACCAAGCTTCCGATCGAACCCGAGGAGATGGCCGAGCTGACGTTTGGCGCGACCGTCTACAAGACCGAGAATGCCACCATGGACGCACTCGGTGCGATCTTCGCCGGCTCCGACGAGGTGACGTTGAAGGCGACGGAAGAATCGACGGTCGCCGTGGCGCCGGCAACGGTCTCCGAACCTGAGCTCGTGACGGTTTCCGATCCGGAGCCGGTCACGCCGACTACCGAGATCACGATCACCACGTCGGTCTACAACAACAAGAGGGCCATCGTCAAAGTGTTCGCCACGGCTTCGAGCCCGGACGTGACGTTGACCGCGACCGTCGACGGTGTCGGTGCAGGCGCCATGAAGTGGAACGCGAAGAAGGATCGCTTCGAGTACAAGTACAAGACCAACACGAACCTGGATGGCCGCACGGTCACCGTCACTGCCAGTGACGGGGCCACGGCGACCGCAACCCTGAAGTAGAGCAACGACTCTTCGTTCACACTCTCTCTCAGGTAGTTCCTCCATGCGTTCCTTCTTTCATGACCCGCTTCGCGTCGCCGCTGCCGTCCTGCTTCTCCTGGCAGGGCTGGCTGGCGGGGCGGGCGCCCTCTCGCAGATCGGTCAGCCCTTCCCGGGCTTTCTGGTCCTCGAGAATCGCGTCGTTGCCTCGGTGGGCCTCTCTCTCTGGCCTGGCACGGCCGGAGGTGAGATCTACCAGCACGAGATCACTGCGATCGACGGCGAGCGCACCCTGCACGTCAACGCGATCCGCGCGATCGTTGCCGAGAGCCCGATCGGCACCGAGCTTGCCTACAGCTTCCGCGGAAGCGAGGGGAGCTTCGAGCGATCGATCGCCACCCGTCACTTCGGCTGGCGAGACGCCACGCTTCTACACGGCCTCTATCTCTTGAACGGCCTGGCCCTTGGAATCGCCGCCCTGATCGCCCTGGGAGCCCGAGATCGCAACGACTCGGCGATGGCGGTCGCACCCATCCTGCTGGTCGCCGCGGTGTGGGCGTTGACGGCGATGGACATCTACGGGCCCTACCGGACCTTCCGGGTGCACGCCCTCGCCGAGACCCTGTTGCCTGCCTGCGCCCTGCACATGGCCCTCTGCTTCCCGACCGCGCTCGGCCCGGTGCGTCGCCGCCCATGGCTGGTCGTCGTTCCGTACATCCTCGCCGGGTTCCTTGCCGCCGCCAACCAATGGGGCCTCCGGACACCGAGCGTGTACACGACGACTCACCTGGTCGCTGTGAGCGCCATCGGCGTCGCGCTGGTCGTATTCGTGGTCTCCGAGGTCGAACGCTACCGCCGGCCCCTGGTTGCCGAGGTGCGCGCACGGCTGCGCACGGTCGCACTCGGCTGCGGGGTCGCCTTGTTGCTTCCCGTCGTCATCACGCTCTTCGAGTTCGTGACGGGGGGCCGCTCGCCGCAAAACGCCATCGCGTTGACCGGCTTCATTCTTCCGCTCTCTTTGGCATGGGCCGTACGGGGCGAGAGCTTTCCCGAGCCGATGAAGGCTTGAACACAACAACTGGGGAACAGATGATGACGATCGAATTGGGAACCGTTCTGCTGGTCGACGATTCAGCCGTCTTCTCCGACGCCCTGCGCCGGATGCTCGAAACCTGCTGCGAGGAGGTGATCACCGCCCGGACCTGCGCCGAAGCGGCGGAACAGCTTCAAAAGCGCGACGACATCGAGCTGCTGGTCACGGATGTGGTGCTGCCCGATGGCACCGGCTTCGATCTGCTGCGAGACGAGAGGCCCGAAATGCCCTCGATCATTGTGACCTCAAAGCCCACCCCCGGCGGTGCCACACTGGCCCATCGCCTCGGCGCGCTCGACTACCTGCCCAAGCCTCTGGCGCTCAGCGACATCGTCGAGGTCTGGGAACGTCACGTGCCCACCCAGGTGGCCGCGCCTTCCAGGCGACGGACGACGGCGGCGCTTGGCTACGCGCTGCTCGTCGATCCCGAGGAGCCGCTGGCGCTCACGGTCGCCTGGGAGATTGGATCGCTTAGGCCGGATGGGGCATTTCTGCTCGCCGAGGGTCCGGTGGAGGCCGGGAGCGAGCTGGTGCTGACCCTCGTGGTGAATCGCCAACGGCTGCCGCTGGCTGCTCGGGTCGAGGGTGTGGTGGAGCCTGCGTGGGGTCGCCCCGGAGGCCTGGATGTCTCGTTCAGCGACGTGGGCGCTGGAGCCGCAGAGCGAATCCAGTCCTGGATCGGGCGTACAGCCTAGGCGAACTGCTCAGTTTCGGGTGCGCTCTCTAAGGTCGATTTCCGGACCGGTCGATGACAGGTCGTGGACAAGCCCCGAATCCTGGTCGTGGACGATGAGCCCCGCGCGGTCGGACTGCTAGTCCGCTCGCTCCGGCGTCTCGGTGATGTCGAGACGGCCGCCAGTGGCGACGAGGCCTGGCGGAAGTTCTCGCCTGGAGCATTCGACTTGATCGTCTCTGACCAACGAATGCCGGGTATGTCCGGCGTCGAGTTGCTGGCAAAGGTCGCCGAACAGGACGAGAACGTCGGCTGCATCCTTCTCACTGGCTACTCGGACATGGACTCGACTGTCGATTCCATCAATCGGGGCCGAGTTCATGCCTACCTTCATAAACCCTGCTCGCCACCGGACCTGGAGGAGGCCGTGCGAGGCGTTCTCGTTCGTGTCGGCCTCGCACGGGAAAATCGGCGACTCGTTTCGATCACGGTCGAGCAGAACCATGCCCTCCAAGAAGCGCTCGCCGAGCTAGAGAGATCGCAATCCCAGCTGCTTGCGAGTGAACGGCTCTCGGCCGTCGGCAAGACGATTGCCACGATCGTCCACGATCTTCGTGGACCTCTGGCGGCCATCCAGGGACTCGCGCAGATCGCCAGAGATCAAGAGGAGACCGCGTCGGAGTTGCTCGCGGAAATCCTCCAGGAGACCCAGCGCATGGCGCGAATGTGCGAGGAACTTCTCGAGGTGACCCGTGTCTCGAAGTGCCCCCTCGCGCCCGTGGATCTCCAGGTTGACGCGCTCCTGAGCAAAGCCGTCGCACCCTATCTCGAACTCGCTGGTTGCGCCGGCATCCACGTCGGTCTTCACGGGGCCCCTGGCCTTCAACTCCGAGGTGACGAAGACCAGTTGCTGCGAGCGCTTCGCAATCTGCTGCAGAATGCCGTGGAGGAGATGCCCCAGGGCGGAACGCTCGAGGTCGCAGCCCGTGGATTCGACGAGCGGGTGGAGCTGAGTGTGGCGGACTCGGGCCGCGGTATTTCCGAGGAGATCCAGGACAGACTCTTCGAGCCCTTCGTGACTGAAGGCAAGAGCCAGGGCAATGGTCTCGGCCTGGCGATCGTCGAAAGCGTTGTACGGGATCACGCGGGGTCGGTCCGCGTCGAGAAATCCGAAGCGGGTGGGGCCTGTTTCGTGATCAGTCTCCCCTCGGATTGACACGCCCGACCTGGATCCGCGGGGCCGGCTGATTCTCGCGCCGTCCTCAGCTATCGCGCTCCTGAAACACCCGCCGGATCGCCTTGCGGTGAAGTTCCGCATCCGATGCGTCCGGTGATCTCACACGCTCAGCATCCAACCGCTCTCGTACCCGGCCACGGTTCCCGTCGCATGCTTTCAACAGGAAGGCGCGGTCTTCCTTCGGGACTTTGTCGCGGAGTGGCGGGAGGCCCAGCCGCTCGGCCAGACGGCGCCCTGCGGTGGTCGAGAGGAAAAGGGCTCCGAGCGCCAGAAGGCTGACGAGGACGATGAGGATGCGCATTCCGGGAAATCTATCCCCTCCTGGCCTCGAATATTTATAAAGTGACTTGTCACTTTGTAAATATTGATCTAGGGTGATCCCATGCCGAGCACCCATCTGCCCCGTCGCACCCAGAAGCAGCGTCGCGAGACGACCCGCCGCGAGCTCCTGGAGGCCACCGTGGAGATGCTCGTGGAGCATGGATGGGCGGGAGCGACGACGACCCGCATCTGCGCCCGATCGGGCCTCTCCCAGGGGGCGCTATTCAGCCATTTCCCCACAAAGGCCGCCCTCGTGGCGGCGGCGGCTGCGGTGTTGTTCGCGGATCTCAAGCAGCTCTTCCAGGCCAGGCTGCCGCGCCTGGTCGGCGCCCAGGATCGAGCCGAAGCCGCGGTCCGCGTGTTGTGGGAGATCTTCCAGGAGCCGAAGCTCCACACGGCCTTCGAGCTGTACAACGCCTCGCGTACGGATCGGGAGCTTGCGCGGACGCTTGCGCCGGTCGCGGATCAACACGGCGCCGACCTGCGGCGAATCGCCCATGAACTCTTTCCCAACGTGGCCGGGCGGCCTGACTTCGAAACCACCGTTTCCCTGGTCGTGAATGCTCTTCAGGGCGCTGCGCTCGGGAGCCTGGCCGCCCGGGATTTCGAAATCCACGAGCCGATGCTCGCCGCCCTGGCCGAGCTCGTTCGCAAGGAGGTTGCCTGAGATGGATTTCACCCTTTGGACGGCGCCCGCATTCATCGCGTTGTTGCTGCTGGAGGTCTGGCTCACCCGTCGCCGTGGTGCGCCGGTTCACGAGGCCAGGGACAGTATTGCGAGTGTCACCATGGGTATCGGCAGTGTCGTCGTCGGCATGGCCTGGGTGGGCGTCAAGTTGGGCGCCTACGAATGGGCCTACTCCTATGCCTTCTTCGATCTGGGGCATGGCATCTCGACGTGGATTGCGGCGTTCATCGTCGTCGATTTCGCCTACTACTGGTTCCACCGGCTGCATCACGAGGTGCGGGTGCTATGGGCGGCCCACGTGACCCACCACTCGAGCACGCACTACAACCTGGCGACGGCACTACGCCAGAGCTGGACGCCGATGACCGCCCTGATCTTCTACGCGCCGATCCCGCTGCTGGGTTTCGATCCACTGATGGTCGTCACCGTCTACTCCCTCAATCTGGTCTACCAATTCTGGATCCATACGGAAGAGATCGATCGCTTTCCCGCCGCATTCGAGGCGGTGATGAATACGCCGAGCCACCATCGCGTGCACCACGGCACCAATCTCCAGTATCTCGATCGCAACCACGCAGGGGTCTTCATCGTCTGGGACAAGCTGTTCGGAACGTTCGAGCCCGAGCAGGAGAAGGTCGTCTACGGGCTCACCAAGAACATCGATTCCTACAACCCCTTCTGGATCGCATTCCACGAGTGGATTGCAGTGATTCGCGATGCTCTCCGGCCGGGCCCCTGGCGAACCCGCCTGGCCTACCTGATCAAGCCGCCGGGCTGGAGCCCGGACGGTTCGACGCATACCTCGGACGAACTCCGCGCGTTGGCTGCGTAGGTGGTTGGGCGAAGCGCTGGGTGAAACCGAGTGGCTTCGCTCCGGCGGAACGGTCGCAGCCTCAGCGGTCTTCCTGGCCGTCTTTCTCGGCGCAGAGAACGTGATGCTGATCGGCCAGGATCTCGCATTCACCAGCGGACGACGTTATGCGGAGGGCTCATTGTACGAGGACATGGGGGTGACCCAGCACGAGGACGGCAGCCTCTACTTCACGAATCTCAAGATCAAGGCGGATCTGTTCGGGCGTCCGACACCGGATCGCGAACTCGCTCCAGGTACGCTTCGTGTCGAAGGATGGCATGGCGAAGAGGTCTGGACCGACCGGAGCTATGCAAGCTTCCGGGAGGAGTATCGGGCCATCGGGAAGATCCTGGCGCCGGAAGGCGTACGCCTCATCAACTGCACGGAAGGTGGGGCCCGCATCCCTGGTCTCGAGCATGAGGCCTTCGGCCCACTGATTCGTGCACTCGAAGGTCCAACGCTCCCCGTGGAGGAAGCGTTGGCCGCTGCGGCTGCGGCTCCAGCGTCGGGTGGCCTCGCCGAAGCGAGTCGCTCTCTCGCCCAGGCCGCTCGCCTCCTGCAGACGGAAGCCAACCGGGCCCTCGAGAAGCTTGCACGCTTCGAGAACGGCAAGGGAACGGCGGCCGAAGCCTCACTGCTGCGCGCTGCAGCGAAGGCCGAGCGGAAGGTGCACAAACGCCTCGGGCGTCTCCCGGTCGTCGAGTTCCTGACCCAGAACGAGTTGCACGAGCTGCAACTCGCATCCCGGAAAACGGACGGCAGTGTGGATGGAGCGGTCGACCGCTCGAAGGCTCTCCTCGAGGCGGTCATCCGTGGGGCGGAGGGCGTGATCGAGCCGATGGGACGGATCGGCTAGCTCGGGGCCCCTTCGGTCTGGTTCCGCTTCGCTTCTCGCGCGCGGTGCGGAGTCGCGTGACCCGTGCCCCTCCCCGGCGAAGCGAAGCAGCTCCAGTTTCCGGGACGTAGCCAGCAGGGCGGGATGCTCTTCAGGTGGATCGGCGCAGAGGAGCCTTCGCCGGTGGAAACGCGAGTTGTCCCGTTCTCGGAACCCTGAGGGAAAAACCTTTCCACTCGCAGAAAACCCATTCTCAAATGCCGGGCCCAACCATCGGTCGAGTCGCGTAAACTGCTGAAATCCAAGGGATGTCGGGAACTTTTTCCCGGCACCGGGATTGCTTCACAGTGGCTCAGTTCACCAAGGAGAATTGCATGCGCTCGCCGCTCGCCCGGAACCGGTTCGCCCTGATTGTATTGCTTGGCTTCGTGTTGATCTTCGGCATGGGCGGGAGCTGCAACCCCAAGCCCAAGCTCATCGTGGATTCTCCGGCGAGTGGCATCTTTACGACGGCCCCATCGATCACGCTGGACGGGCGCTTCCTCAATGCAGCCGCGAATGCCACGCTGACCGTGGGAGCCACGTCGGTTCCGATTCAGCCCGACGGCAGCTGGAGCACGAGCGTCACGCTCGACCCGGTCGCGATCGTAAATCCCATCATGGTCACGGGGGTATCCGGGCTGATTACCCGGCGCGAGCGGATCACCGTTTTCAATTCCGATTCCGTCGCAGATGGCGCCTATTCGCTCGAGGCCATGGCCATGCGCATCACGGACACCGGGCTGGCTGCGATGGCGCCGGTGATGGCGAGCCTGGTCACGTTGGATCCGGCGGCTCTCCTACCCGTTGGGACCGTGCTGGATAGCGGCTGTAAGATCCCCGGGCCGTTCGGAACGTGCCTGGGCTCGGCCACGACGTCGATTTCCAATCCGCCGCCGTCGATCTCGGGCTTCGGCCTCGACATCGTGCCGATCACCGATGCCTTGAACGGCACGGTTTCGATCTACGACCTGGATATCCACATCCAGATCAGTGGCACCGGGCTGGTTCCGACTTGCGGCGTCCGCTTGACGGCGGCACTGACGGATCTTCCCGGAACCTACGAGGTCGAGCCGACGGTTCCCACATCCCTCCCGGGCCTCGACGTTCATCAGACCGCGATCAGCGTGAGCTTCAGTGGCTTCAATCAGTCATTCGTGAGCGGAATCTGCGACGTGCCCATCATCGGGGATCTGATCGGGTTGATCATCGGCGACCTCCAGGACGACGTGACCTCCGGCTTCCAGTCCTTCCTCTCCGACCCGGACGGAACAGGGCCGGCGGATGCGCCGATTGCCGATGCCATCGAGACGGCCACGGCCGGACTGGATATCGACGGCGCGATCGGCACCTCGATCGGCGTGAACATGGATGCCCCGACGTTCGCCGCCCTCGAGGATCCGAACGGCCTGACGATCGGGACGGATGCGAGCATCACGGCTTCGATGCCGGCCGCTGGCGCACCCGATCTTCTGGCTTCCTACCACGTGGACGAGGTATTCCCGGACTTCCCGGCGCTCACGCCGGTCGGTGGGCTTCCCTACGGGCTTGCACTCTCCCTTGGGACGTCCGCTTTCAATCAGCTGTTGAAGGCGGAGGTCGAGAGCGGCCTGCTGGCGTCGACGATTACCGAACTCGATCTCTTTGGCACCGGGCCGCTTCCGCTCACGGCGGGTTTGCTCACAGCGTTCATCCCGGAGATGGCGATCCTCGATCCGGCCGAACCGTTCGAAATGATCCTCGAGCCCGGAGCCGCCCCGTTCATCACGGGAGCCCCAGGCCCGGCGGGTGAGCTCGCGCTCATGTACGTGCCCGGTCTCGTCCTCAAGTTGCAGCCGGAAGGCAGCAACGTTCCGCTGGTGACGGTGGTGGTCGACGCGCAGGTGGGCCTCGACTTCAACTTCGTTGCCGGGGAACTGGCGATCACGATCGCGAGCGTGGTGCCCGGTACCATCAATATCGACATCGTATTGAACCGGATCGACACCAACGAGGCCGTGCTCGATGCCGTGCTGACCTTTGCTCTCGATGCGGCGCTGCCCTCCCTTGCTGACTCCCTCGGCTCGTTCCCGATCCCGAGCCTGCTGGGGCTCACGACGTCCTTCGTCGAGGCCTCGCGTGCCGGCGAGTTCATCGGGCTCTGGTTGGATGTGAACTAGCGCCGAAGGCGTGGCCCGCCTCCTCCGTATCCTGCTGATGCTCGTGGTGGTGGCACTCGTGCTGCCGCCGCTGGTCTTCGCCTTGTTTCCAACCGCCGAGCCCGAGCTTCCGCTGGCCGGACGGCGGGTGGAAGTGGCGCCTGGTGTGGGGGTGAACCTCATCGAAGCGGGTTCCGGCCCCCCGGTCGTCCTCGTTCATGGGCACCCGGGTTCCGCTTACGATTGGCGCTCGGTGATGGATGCGTTGGCGGAGCGTGGCCATCACGCGTTGGCGTACGATCGCGTGGGATACGGTCGCTCCGACGCGCGCACCGTGCCCTCACGCGTCGATGCGAACGCGAATGAACTCCTCGCTCTCCTCGCGGCAGAGGATCTTCGCGAGGTGACGCTCGTCGGCTGGTCCTACGGGGGTGGAACATCGATCGCGGCGGCAAAGAAGGATGCGTCGCGCCTGGCTCGTGTCGTGCTGGTGGGTTCGGTGGGGCCGGGCGTCGAGGATCGCCCTGCACCGCCAGAGTGGCTGATGGAGTTGATGGTCGGGCCCGTTCTCTCGTGGATCAGCGCGGTTCCTCCGGTCGCCGCACGCCTACGCGAGAACATGACCGCGCTTGCCTTCGAACCCGAGCGCGTCACGCCGGGGTACCGTGCGTTGCTCGACGCCAATTTCGCGGCGCCTCATACGCTCGAGACGTTTCGCAACGAAGGGCGGGATCTTGACGGGCGCGCGGACATCGACCCTTCGGATCTACAGCTGCCATCCTGGTGATTCATGGGGACGGTGATCGTCTGGTGCCTGCCAGCGTCGGGGAGACGCTTCACGGGCTCGCTCCCGAAAGCGAACTCTGGATGGTTCCAGGCGGCGGCCATATGTTGCCCTTCACCCGCGTGGAAACCCTGGTAGAACGCATCGCGGCGTTTACCGGAAGTTGAATTCCGCTGCGCACAATCGACGAGAATTGGGCTTCCAGTTCGGTGCCGGTGGGTGTAGGTTGAACTCGAAGCCCGATGGAGCGGCACAGGAGAGCGAGGTCTCGCACTCGTCGGCGGAACTGAGTGTCCGCATCCAGGGTTTCACGTCGACGGATCGCGAGCCATACGGCGGTTGCGGCGAAGGAAGCCGCAACGGTCGGCAAGAGCAGGGAATCCTCCTGGACCCGGGAGCTTCCAACACTGCGCGGAGACCGACGGCCCACCTCTGGGGTTCGCCCGGCCAGGCGGACTTGAAGCGGGTTCCGAGGGACGCGGACAATCGGGAACGAGCCGTCGACCCAGGCCCTGGTCTTTGGGGCGGCAGCTAGCCGAGACCTGCGGCGCTTCGTGCACCGGCATTGCCGGATCGCCCCGACGGAGGCCCGGGAGGGCCCTGCTACCTCACCCGCGTTCCATTTCATGGGTTCCAGCTGGCCCACTGATCGCGTTCTCTGCTCTCGACGAGCGTGTCGCGGTTCGAACCCCTAGCGCCCGGAGCCCCCAATGAAGTTCGGAATCTTCTACGAGCACCAGTTGCCGCGGCCCTGGAACGACGGCGATGAGCTGCGCCTGTTCCAGGAAGCCCTCGATCAGGTGGAGTTGGCCGATCGCGTAGGCATCGACTTCGCGTGGGAGGTGGAGCACCACTTTCTCGAGGAATACTCCCACTCCTCGGCTCCAGAAGTCTTCCTGGCGGCGTGCTCCCAGCGCACCCAGAACATTCGCCTGGGCCACGGCATCGTGCAGACGCCCCCCGGCTACAACCACCCGGCGCGGGTCGCAGAGCGCATCGCCACGCTCGATCTCGTCTCGAACGGTCGCGTCGAATTCGGCACTGGCGAGTCCTCCGCCATTCTCGAGCTCGGCGGCTTCAATGTCGATGTCGCGAGCAAGCGGGAAGCCTGGCGGGAGGCGACGGAACAGATCGCCAACATGCTGGTGATGGATCCCTACCCGGGGTTCCAGGGAAAGTTCTTCGACATGCCTTGTCGGAACATCGTTCCCAAGCCGGCGCAGAGGCCCCATCCACCGCTATGGGTGGCGTGCTCGAACCGCGAGACGATCAAGCTTGCAGCTCGTTGTGGTATCGGCGCACTCACCTTCGCCTTCGTCGACCCTGCCGAGGCCAAGAAGTGGGTCGATGACTACTACCGCATTCTCAAGGAGGAATGTGTGCCGATCGGTCACGCCATCAACCCGAACATCGCGATGGTGACGGGCTTTTCGCTTCATGAAGACGGCGAAGAAGCGAAGCGCCGCGGGCAAGACGGTTTCCGCTTCTTCGGCTTCGGTCTGGGCCACCACTACATCTTCGGTGAGCACAAACCGGGCCGCACGGATATCTGGAAGGCCTTCGAGAAAGCGCGGCCGATGCTGCCCGACGACGGCGCGAACCGCGGCATCGGTACGCCGGACGAGCTGCGTGCCCACCTCGGCGGGTTTGCCGAGGCGGGTGTGGACCAGGTGACCTTCATCCAGCAGGGAGGGCGCAATCGCCACGAACATATCTGCGAATCCCTCGAGCTCTTCGCGGAGCGTGTCATGCCCGAGTTCAAGGAAGAAGAAGCGGCGCGTGAGCGCAAGAAGATGGAGGAACTCGCGCCCTATCTGGAAGCCGCGATGGCCCGCAAGGAGAAGATGCAGGAGCTCGCCGACGATGAGATCCCGACCTTTCCTGCCCTCGGGCGCCAGATCACCGATTAAGGAGCGCTCACGACAGAGCAACGCGCAAACATGGACAAGGTGAGACAGGCTGGCCGGAAGGCATTCGAGGACCAGCGCTAGCGCGAATAATTCATGAAGAAGTCGTGGTCTTGAATTGAAGAAGGCCCCAGTTGCGGTAGAAACGAGTTGCAACACGCGTTTCCCCTCAACAAGGGCCCCTTCATGAAGCCGGATTCTACCGCACAGGCTGTCATCT
>JAAETT010000668.1 GCA_024228115.1 bacterium | reverse complement strand
GTTCCTTGACAGCCATCAGTTTCTTGAGTGCTTCGTGGTCAGTGATCACGTAGACCTCCTGACCCCAAAGGATGGCTTTGTACCGCTTCAGAGCCCAGACGATCGCCAATGCCTCCAACTCCGACGCACAATATCTAGTTTCCGGGTCCTTGAGGACCCTACTTCCATAGATGATTGGGCGGAGATGGTTCTTGTAAGTGACGTCTTTCTGCGACAAGATGACACCGAGTCCTTGCTGACTCGCGTCCGTTTCCAGGTAGAATGGACGTGTCATGTCGGGGTAAGCCATTACCCTTGGGCTCGTCAGCTCGTTCTTCAGCTCTTCAAATGCTCGTTGGCAGTCAGCCGTCCAGTTCAGTCGGATCTTCGGATCAAGCTTCAACAGATCGGTTAGCACCTTGGCTTTAGCAGCCATACCAGGGATAAACCGCCGGTAATATGCAACCAACCCGATGAATGACCTGACATCCTTGACCCTTCGTGGAACCGGAAACTTCGCCACGGCTTCCTGGTTACGTGGGTGAGGTTTGACCCCATCGTAACTTGAATGTCGATAGTCGATGTCCCGAGTCGCGGCACCAATATAGTTTTCTGGCAGATCGGATGGGAGCGCGCAAGAGTTGAAGAGGATGGCGGACGTTGCGACCCAAAAAGTGAGAGAATGGAG
>JAAETT010000667.1 GCA_024228115.1 bacterium | reverse complement strand
ACCCCTTGAAACAAACTTTCTATCCTTGTCCATTATACCAGTTGGATCAATACCCGTAAAAGCGTATTGTCTGCGGTAGACTTCACCAAGATAACCAAGTAATCCAGTATGGTTGATAGCGTTCCATGTTTTATCTTTTACGGTGTCCTTGCTTGTGTCTCTATCCATCGACGCTGATTTAAGCTCGTAAGCTGCATAACCTAGCATCATATGAGTAACCATCTCCATTGTAGAGCGTACAGAGCCTTCTTGCAGTAAAGGAAGCATTATTCTATTCGTTGCAGCCATGGCGAAAGACTGAAACTGGAATACGGTTTTAGCAAGCTCGCCATCAAACATTATAGGTAAATCGCCTGCGCCTGGCGTAGTGACAAGAAAATTACTTTCTTTAATCGCTGCCGCTTCAACTGCCTCTTTTATGTGAACATCAATATCCCATAAATCTAGATTTAAATCATACAAGCCGCCCGTTTGCGTTGAATGCTTCTTGGCTTGCTTTGCCATCTCTCCAATCATTTGATCGTCAAAGCCTAATTGATTTAGCTTTTTGGTGTCCGTACCTTTTATTAATGCATTTGCTACCCTGTCACCGTATAAGCTACCAGCTATTCCTTTTCCGAAGCTATTCCAGTGCTGAAAGCCTGTTAATTGTAAAGACTTTGTTGCAATGACTGAGGCGTATTTATCCATCGGTGTTGCTGTAAATTGATCGTCTACTTGAGTGATCTCTTTAATTCTTACTGACTGCGTTTTCTCTACCGCTTGAGATAATGCGCTCATTTGGTCTTTAGATATTCCGCTCAACTTAATAGATTTAGCATTAAAGTTTTTAGCCAGTGCTTTGATGTACTTGTTACCCATACCGTAAGCCATTTGTCGAGACACGTCAGGGATAGATGATACCAATACGTTACCAAGCATAGATGCAACGTTAAACGCTCTTGTGCTTCGCAATACTGATATTAAATTTCTTTCCAGTGGTGTTTTAGCGCTAGGTGGCTGAAACTCATTCATGAGCCTTTGAGCCATTACGCGCAAATCTCTAACGTCTGCCGCCATTTTGTTTTCGGCTTTTCTTAATTCCTTTTGAGCTTTTACAGGGTCAGCGCCTTCTTTAATGGCCTTGGTTGCTTTTTCAGATTCGACTTTAGTTTTATCTAATAGCCTAGCCTCTAATTCATCAAGCTTATATGTACCGAACTTTTCAGACATACGCGCCTTTGGAGACATTGAGCGCATATAGCCGTCCATCAATGCACGCCAATCTTTTACTAGAAAGTCATTTAGGTATTCGTCACGAATGTCTACGCGCTGCTTTGTTTGTGTAGGTATCTTTGAATTAGGTGTATTAAAATTAACATCACCCATAGTCAAATTGATGTCGCGGTTGTAAATCTCTCGCGCTATTTCTTGCCACTCTGCATCAGTTTTTGCTGGTGGTACTGGCAAGCCTTCTGCTGCTGCTTCGGCTTCATATCTAACGGCGCGTTCTTTTAATCCATCAATCCATGCTTGCTGATATCCTGCTGGATTATTTCTAATAGCATTAATATCTTTGCGCCTAGTCATGTAACTAGCTGCGGTTGTTGTCTTTATTGGCTCAGGGTCGCCGTCTTTGTTTAGCGTAAAAGTGCCTTCAACTTCTGCTTTAGCTGCTCGGTTCCATGTGTCATCGATATGAACACGAAGCTCTTTAGCTGCTTGCTGCACTAATGCGTTTTCGGATATGTCACCGTTACGCATTGCGTCAGCTAATTGAAAATTAAAGTCGTCAACAGTGCCGCCAGCTTTAACGAACTGAGATTCCAAACTAGCAACGCTTTGCTCGCTAATTCCATATTTAGCGTAATCAAGGTTAATTAAGCTTTCTACTGAGGTAGCGTTAACAGCATCATCTTGTAATCTAAATTGGTGATCAACCATATCTTGAGCAGTACCACGAACAATAGGGTTTTCACTTTGTAGCGTACGCCCGATAGGAGAGGCTTTAGTTGAGAATAATGCTAACTTAGTGAAAGGGTTAATTGTCTCTTTTACCTTTTCGCCTTTCGCTCCACCATAACTAGCAACTTCGGCAGCACCAACACTACGTGGCTCATCACCTTTCAAGTGTTTGCTTATCGCGTTGGTAACAACTTCTTTTTCTGAGCCTGTTAACTTAGCAATGCCTGCACCTAATAAACCATCGGCAATAGCGCCAACGCCAATATTAAACATTGATTCATCTAGCGTTCGTGTTTCTTGTGTAGAGTGTAAAGCTATTTCTTGAGCGCTTGATGCGACAGCACCAACAGCCATGGATTGACCGGCAACTTTCCACATATTAGCCTGACCGTAACCAGGTAACATCATCATTGCTAAGTTTATAGGGTCAGCAACACCAGCGGCAACACTAGCAGCAACACCAAGAGCGCCACCATTAGCAAGAGTGTTTTGGTTTCTAATCTCTCTATTAATGTTAGCTTTGATCGCGGCTGTAGTTTGCGGGTTAAAAGAATCACTAAAGGAATCGGCATATTTTTCATATCCATCTATGTCAGATTTACCTTCTGCACTCTTTACGAATGGCGAATACCCCTCAACATCAGGCACGTTAGGCATAGCAGTAGAAGCAACCCAAGCAGATAAACTATTAGTTTCCTCAAAAGCTGCCGACCATACCTCAAGAGTGCTAGGCTCTAAATCTGCTATTTCTTCATTACGCTTATTGTACTTGTCATAATTCGCTTTTTCTTGTGTAGCCCATTCTGTTTGGTCTTGTAAGTATGTGCGAGTGTAGTTAGGTGTTGATACAGTTTCGCTAGGGTTAAGTACAGTAACATCTTCAGGGTTCTGAATATTTGATTCTGTCTTTTGGTCGCCTACAAATAGCTTCATAATCCAACAGCCTCTTTAAAGCTTTGTGATAAAGGCTTTTCTTTTTGTGCTTTCACTTTGCTAGCATAGCTTTTTTGCATAGATACGGCCTTTTCTTTTCGCTCTTTTTTGCGTAGCTTTTCAGCTTCTATTGCTTCGCGCTCTTTAATTGCATCATCAATAGCCTTCTTCTGCGCCAGTTCTTGCTCTTTAGCTTGTGCTTCCTGTATCGC
Organism: bacterium; assembly: GCA_024228115.1. Classification (NCBI taxonomy): domain Bacteria; species bacterium. Next base: position 448 of record JAAETT010000667.1, on the reverse strand, counting down.
TTTAGGATCATATTCAAACCTATCTAGTATTTCAATATTTCCATCACCTAAATCTTTATAGGCCATGTATGAAAGTTCATTACCTAACTGATATTGATTTTCTGTTAATTGGTCAGATTGAATAATAACATCTTTGCCCAACTGCTTTACTATTTGCTTTCTGACTAATTGGTCAGGTTGTTGAGGCATATAAGGCAATACTTGCTTGCTACCATTTATTGTAGTTGGTGCGTACTTACCTTTAACAGTGTTAAACGCCATCTTTCTTGCAACGTCAATGTCAAAGCCTGACTTAGACAGGTTAGCCTCTGTTAATGCTGCGAACTCTGCCGCCATAAATACAGGCGTATCAGGTGTGCTAAACCAAGAGCCAAAAGCTTCGCTGTACATAGAACCTAAAGCCTCTGTGCTTTCGTCCATATTTTCACGGCCTGAAACCATAGTTTTT
>JAAETT010000666.1 GCA_024228115.1 bacterium | reverse complement strand
TTTTCAGCGATTTCTCTTGAATTCACTTTTTAGTAGGTTATTTGAAGTGTAGATAACGCGAGCTGAAATTGTGCTGTGTGTTCTTCTGATCGCTATCCCTAATTCTGGCCAAATCCGAGGATTTGAAGGAAAAAGACGATTTTTGCCGATTTTTCTTAAATTCGCTTCCAGTAGATTGTTTGAAGTGTGGATAACGAATATCAAACTGAAATTATGCTGCGTGTTCTTTCGATCGCTGTTCTAAATTTGGCCGAATCCAAGGATCTAAAGGAAAATGACGATTTTTGACGATTTTTCTTGAATTCTCTTCCAGAATGTTATTTGAAGTATGGATAATGAATATGAAGCTGAAATTGTGCTGCATCTTCTTCCGATCTCTGTCCCGAATTTGGCCGAATCGAAGCATTTAAAGGACAATGACGATTTTCAGCGATTTCTCTTGAATTCACTTTTTAGTAGGTTATTTGAAGTGTAGATAACGAGAATCAATTGTGCTGTGTCATCTTCCAATTGCTATCCAGAATTTTGGCCAAATCAAAGGTTTTGAAGACAAATGACGATTTTCGCCGATTTTTCTCAAATTCGCTTCCAGCAGGTTATTTGGAGTGTAGATAATGAACAACAAGCTGAAATTATGCTGTGTCTTCTTCCAATTCGCTGTCCCAAATTTGGTCAGATCCAAAGATTTGAAGGAAAGTGTTGATTTTCTTCAAATTCTCATCATTTAAAAGGATTTGAAAGGTTTTATATGTAGATCTCAGGGACAATTGCCTGCTTTATAACTTTGATCCAGTGAACGCTCGATAGAAGGTGTGGCACTTAAATTGTTCATCAAAACCATTAAAGGGAAATGTTGCATGGTCTAATCTTTAATGAAAATGCGGGCCCCTCAGGGCCCGCCCTCAATAACGTTTTCCATCTCCAATGTTTTCTTTAATGTGGCACATAAATTGTTCATCAAATCCATTAAAGGGAAACAGTGCGCGTTCTAATTTTTAATTAAAAATGCGGGACCCTCAGGGCCCGCCTTCAATAACATTTCCCATCTCAGAGCTAACAAAATGCGCAAAGTAGCTTTTTGCCAACTCAGAAAGCTAAAAATTCTATGTGATGGTATCCAAGTGACAGAGTATCAGCGCGATCCATATCCTACTTTCCTCGGGCTAATCTCTCTCTAAACAATTCTTCTTTACATTACTGCTTGTTTTGCAACAGAGCCCAGCCTATATGGCACGTCTCTATCCCCAGTTAGTGCAAATATTGTTCGTTGCAAGTGTTTGCAGCAGGTCTGCTTTTTACCACTATTTTAATGTTCTTTTAGAATTATTTCTTGTTTTTTGACATTATTAATTGCAGTGGGGAACCAATAAACTTTGTAAACCTTTCCTGTGTATTATCCCCAGAACCACCCTTGTACCGTGCGCTGACGCGCACGATAATAACAGATTCGGAATCCCCAACCTTGATTTGCTCAGAAAAACTATTTTTCTTTGTTCTATGTGACATATTTGCAGG
>JAAETT010000665.1 GCA_024228115.1 bacterium | reverse complement strand
GTCACGGAACAGCTCTGTGCGCTGGTCCTTCTGGAAGTCACTGTCTGCTGCCTGCATCAGGCCCCACGCAGCGGGCAACTTGAGGAACGCAGCCAGTGCATCCACAGTGTCAGCCCCGGCTACGAAGGGTGAGTCCACCCCCGCCACGACTACCTTGCCGTCCTCGTTGCGGTAGAGCCCGAGCGTAGGCTGCACCCAGTCCGGGATCTTGAGGCCGGAATCATCCATGCGCCCGGCTTCAGCTCGACCTTCCTCATCGAACCCTGAGGTACCTGTTAACCGCCCCGTGAGGCCCATCACCTGGTTAGTGAACTCCTCAGTGATGCGCTCAGCGTTGTGGATGTTGCCCGGCTGGGTCATCATGATCCGAGCTTGGAGAGCTGTGTTCTTGCGGGTGAAGGTGTAGAACCGGCTGAGCATCCGCACGCTCTCGGACTCGAAGGTAGTCAGATCCCCGTAGTCGAACAGGAACTGCCTCACCCGCTCCGCTGCGTGCTTGGAGTTCATGCCCTTGTGGGCCTTGCCGTCAATGAATAGGCCCATGCGAGCGTTGTTCTCGATGGCTTGCCCCACCGCTCGGCCGCTCTGGAGCGCAGGGTTGTCTTGGCTGAGGGGATTGGCTAGGCGCCGACCGAAGGACTTCTGGGTACCAGGGAGCAGGGAGTCGTTGACTCGG
>JAAETT010000664.1 GCA_024228115.1 bacterium | reverse complement strand
TCTCACGCGCCAAGTCCAAGCCTGGCAAGACGATCGCAACCGAACGACGAAGGGCGTCGACTGGCAATTCACGACCCAACAAGCCCGCGTGAAACTGCGACGACTCTACCCCCAGCTTTTGGTGTGACAAGGGACTAGTCCGACGGCCAACCCCCAGCTTCGGCGCTCATTCCGGCAGACGGGTGCCGGCCAGGAGCAGCCAGGGTCCGTGGAGGTGGAGCACCTCGAACCCGCCGAGTCCCCGGGCCGCGAGACGCCCCTCCAACTCTTCGGGATCGAAGCTGGCAACTCCCGACCAGCGCCGTATCAAACGGCGGAAACCGCGGTCGTCCCCGCTTCTGCGATGAAAGACGGCGGCCGTGAAGCGGCCACCGGGCGTGAGCACTCGCGCGATCTCGCCCAGGGCTTCGTTCACGTCCGGAAAGAGGTGGAGCGCCCCGCAGCAGTTCACGATCTCGAAGCTCGCGGCGCCAAAGGGAAGAGACAAAGCCGATCCTCGCACCAGATCGACGTTCGACAGTCCCTCGGAGCGAAGGGCGGCGCGGGCGTGGTCGAGCATCGGTGATGAGAGGTCCAGACCGATGATCCGTCCGGCGGGGAGACGGTGGGCGAAGGGTCGAGTGTAGATGCCCGAACCACAGGCCAGGTCCAGCACCCGCCGTGGAGAGCCGACAATCCCAGCCGCCGGGGCAATCGTTTCGAGCTCGGCGTCGAAGGGGAGGCCCGTCAGGGCAGCGAAGAGCGGGTTGCGCCGCCAAAGCCGGCTCTCGTAGATCTTCACGATCGCGCGAGATTCCATCGCCCGCTGGCCCAGGCTCTTCTGCGTCGAGCGCAAGCGTCACCTCCCCAGCCTCGGGGCCGCTTCTTCTTCGCTTCCGGAAGCTGTTCGCCGAATGGTGCGCTCACCGAGCGACGAGTCGTGAGAGGATCCGCCGCATCCACGCCCGAGGCAAGAGCTCGTTCGGTTCGGTCTCGTACTTCGCCACCCGGCCCTCACCAGGACTGGAACGCTGAAGACGGAGCCCAAGAGCCGCGACACGTGTCTTCGTGTCGACGCCCATCATGTTCAGCCATGCCTCGGTCGGGTTGGGCGTGTCGCCTCATGCCCGGGCACTTCGGGCGTTGCTGTCGGCTAGCTGACTCTTCGCTAACCCGGAAAATTCATGAAGAAGTCTCGTTCTTGAATTGAAGAAGGCCCCAGTTGCGGTAGAAACGTGTTGCGACACCCGTTTCCCCTCAACAAGGGCCCCTTCATGAAGCCGGATTCTACCGCACAGACTGTCACCTT
>JAAETT010000663.1 GCA_024228115.1 bacterium | reverse complement strand
CTCACGCGCCAAGTCCAAGCCTGGCAAGACGATCGCAACCGAACGACGAAGGGCGTCGACTGGCAATTCACGACCCAACAAGCCCGCGTGAAACTGCGACGACTCTACCCCCAGCTTTTGGTGTGACAAGGGACTAGCCTGTCGGGGACGTCCGTCGCGAACATCCCCCCTTCCCAAGGAGATCCAAATGCAGCGGTGGTTCATCCTCTCTGCCATCGGCCGCGATCGCCCCGGCCTGGTCGCTGAGCTGGCTCAGCTCGTCCTCGAAAGCGACGCGAACGTCGAGGATTCCCGGATGACGATTCTCGGTACCGATTTTGCCGTGATCCTGCTGTGCTCCGCGACCCGCACAGACTCCGGCGACCGGTTGGCGGTAGGCGCCAAACAGCTCGAGCGGGACCATGGACTCACCATCCTTCTCCGCCACCTCGAAACCGGGACCCGACCCTCCGTTCCTTCACCGGACACCCAGCTGTTCCGGGTCGTCGCCGCCGGAGAAGACAAGGCAGGAATCGTGGCCGGCATCTGCGGTGCCCTCGCCAACCTCGGCGTGAACATCGCCGACCTCTCCACGTCCAGTCAGCCGGGCCCCGGAGGCTCGCCTCACTATCAGATGACGATCCTCTGCGAGGTCCCCGATTCCCTTGGCGAAGGCAGCCTCCGCACTGCCCTCGAAGCCGAGAGCGATCGGCTCGTCGTCGACGTAGAACTCGCGCGCGAAACCCAGGACTGAGCCTCGCAAAGCGGCCGCTTCGCTTCTCTTACGTGAAGCGAAATGGAATCCTGCAACTAGCGATCGATCTCAGGGCGTCCGGTCGATCATCGGCAGCTCACCCCATCGGTCGCGCAATGGGTGGCCCACGACCTCGAAGAAGATCTCGATGAATCGGTAGGTCAGGCCCCAGACGACGTGGCGCTCCGGATCCCCGACGACGATCCCGGGAAACTGCAGACTGCCGGTTTCGCGGAACGCTTTTTCGATATGACGCTCGGGCTGACGGAGCTCGCGAACGGGGAACCAGAAGGTCTCTGCTACTTCGTAGTTCGGCATCAGCTCGTCCGGCGACGGATGATGGAAGACGAAGCCGGAAATGACGAGAGGAGCCACGCGCCCGGCATGGCGGCCCTGGAGATCATCGAGGCGACCGATCAGCTCTGCGCCTTGGAGAGAGACGCCCACTTCCTCGAAGGTCTCGCGCTCCGCAGCGATCTGGATGCTCCCGTCCACATCCTCGACGCGGCCCCCGGGAAACGCCATATGCCCCGACCAGGGGTCGCCCTCCTTGGTGGCACGTTCGATCAGCAACACCTCGGGCCGCCCAGCGTTCTCGCGCAGCACCACCGCCACTGCGGCTCGACGGTCCGAGGGCCGCTCGATCAGCTCGGGCTCGTGGCCGGAAAAGGCCGCACGGATCTGTTCCAGACCAGGCATCCCGTCAGGATAGCTACAGCTTCTCCCGGCAGCTGCGACTCAACTGGATGAGGCGCTCTTCGCGCCCCCCCTCGCCAGGCCGCCACTGCCCCAGCACCAGCGAGCGTCCGTCGTTCACGAGCGCGACGCCCGTCGGGGCGCCCCAATCCGCGACCGGGCCGAGATCCAACCGCACGAGCTCCTCGCCCGGCGTGCCGAGGCGCAACTGGCTTCGGCCCGCGGCTCGCGCCGGGGTCCCGCCCATACGCGCCAGGATGAAGCCCATGCCTGCTGGAACGCATCGGGACCGGCTCCGCGGGCGTAGACCAGCGAGCGCGCATCCAGCGACCACGCGAGAGGCGCAACCCAATCCAGACCGCCAGAAACAAGGGGGCGATGGGAGCCCAGGGAAAGACCGCCGTGACCAGCGACGAGAGCCGCCGTGAGAATGGAAAAGCGTCCTTCGTTCCCCGTCGACCAGACCATGCCGCGGCCCCCGGCCTCGTAGATGGGGAATGCTCCGGGTGCAGTCGCCGGGATGATCCGCCGAGAGGGCAACCGCCCGCGCGAACGTTCCCTGGTTTCGGCCGAGAACACGCCCAGTCCACCTCCTCTGTCCGATTCGAACAGGACGCCTTCGCCGATCGGGTTCGGCACCGGTCGGAAATTGTTGCCGGCCTCGCCACAGGTCCAGCAGCGCGACGCCCGGCTGCCGGGATCGATGAAGTGGAGCTGACGGCGCCCCTCGGAACCCGGCGCGTCGAACCAGAGCCGACCCTCAGGCGCACCGAAGCGCGGATGCGCTCCTGAGTTCGCCAATACGGGACCCTGCTGGAGCGCGGCCTCACACTCGAGAAGCGGACCGAGCGCAACCTCGGCGTCGATATCGAACGCCAGGGTGCGGTAGACCGCTGGGATCGTGACTCCGGAGCCGGCCGCCAGCCCGTGGAACGCGGCCACTCCGAAGGCCAGGACGATCCCGACGAGGGCCTGACCAACCCACCAGTTGAGAGGCCGCCCGCGGTCGAACGCCCAACCGCCCAGAACGACCGAACCGCCAAGCCACGCTGCGGCAAGCAGCGTCCAGAACGATGTGCCGCTACCCAGGCCGAGCAGGCCGGCGGCAAGCAGCGAAGGCAGCACAGCAAGCCCGCTGGCACCGCGCAGCACGCGGCGAAGTGAATTCTGCGAGGACCCGGCTGCCACGGCGAACACTGGAAGGATAGCATTCGCGCCCGGATTTATTGAGACTTCCCCCGAGGCAAGGCCGGGCTACGATCGGCGCGATGGGAACCCTCGAGCTCCCCCCGCCGCAGGCCAGCCGAATCCTGGAACTGGCGCGAACGGACCGTCAGGCCGCCCGTGAGGCGATGGCCGAACACAGCCTGGACGCCCAGGTGGCCCTGATCTGTGAGACCCCGGTCAACCGACGGGGTGAATTGCTGGGACTGACCGCCGACCCGGCGCGCGTGATTCCACGCTTGCCGCCGGCGGAGCTTTGCTTCACCGCCCACGCGGTGGGCCTGGCGGATGCGGGCTGGCTACTCGAGCATGCCACCGCCGAGCAGGTCACCACCTGCATCGACCTCGATGCCTGGCGAGCTGGCCTGCCGGATCGGGAGCGCCTCGGACAATGGCTCGAAGCGTTCGCAGATGGCGGAGACGCCACGCTGCAGAAGGCTTCCGCGGCGGTGGATGCCGAAGCCTGGGCACTGCTCCTCATGGATCAGGCCCACGTCATCATGAAGCCATCCGGCGATGACGATTGGGAGCCTCCTGCGGGCGGCCAGACCCTCGACGGCCAGTTCTACGTGATCTCACGTCGTGGCAGCGATGACCTCACCGAGCTTCTCGATTTTCTGCGGGTTCTCTTCCAGGAAAGCTACTGGCTCTACTTCAGGCTGCTCCAGGCGGTGATCTGGGAACTCCCCACGGAGACCGAGGAATGGGCGAGACGTTGGCGCGGCGGGCGGCTCGAGGATCTGGGTTTCCCGCCCCTCGACCGGGCCAAGGGAATCTACGCGTTCCTGAGCGAAACCCATGTCGACCGGATTTCGGAAGAGACGCGCAGTTTCGAGCTCGAGGATTATCCGATGCCGGTATGGATGCCGAGCTTCCCGGTCACCGCAGAGACCGACTACAGCCTGTTCCGAGCCTTCGCAGGCCTGCCCGATGAAGAGCGCAGAACCCGGCTGCTCGAGTTCCTTTCCCTGGCCAACCGGGTGGCGGTGGCGGATGACCTCCCTCTCGGCGATGCAGAGACACTGCCCGCATCTCTGGCGAAGGCGGCACGCTTCGCGAGCCTGGGGCTCGATTTCCTGTGTGGCGAGCACCACCTGGCGGCGCCAGACGCCCTGCGCCGCGTGACCCAGGACCGGTTGTTTCGCGTCGGTTTCAACCTCGAACGCGCTGCAGGCCGAGCGGAACCGCCTCTTCATCTCGAGAACGAGCCAGAGGCCGAAGAAGGCGAAACAGACACCGAGGCCTAGAAACAAGAGAGCCCGCGGGACAATGACCCGCGGGCTCCTTTGTGTTCAGCCGGTCGTCTAGAGGTCGACGGCCTTCAGGGTCTTGCGCTTGTTGCCGATCGCGCGGGCCTCAGCGTCCTTGATCAGCTCACGCACCTTCGCGTCGAGAGCGCCGTAGAACTCGCCTCCGACATTGCACTTCTTCACGGCCGCCTTGGTGCGGGCCTTGGAAATGATGAGTTCGACCGGCTTGCGAGCCGCCTTCTTCCTACGTGCTGCCATCTGAATGAACCTCCCATGCCGGGCGAGCAATGACGGCTGCCCGGTCGTGTTCCCCCCCGTGACGCACTGCACGCCCCGGTTCGAGGCTGGGGATGGTAAGCGTTCCGCCGACGGAGTCAAAGAAAAAACTGCCCAGATCGGGCTCTGGGGGCTGTTTCCGAGGGTCTTTCCGCCGGCGCCCACTGCGATACGTTGCGCGGCCATGTCGAACGCCGGAAACCCCGCCGAGACCGAAGCCGAAACACGAGAAGAACTCTTTACGACCGACGGTTTGGCCGGCCTCCAGCTGCATGCCATTCACCGAGGAGAACCCGGCGCGCCTTGTCTCGTGCTGCTCCATGGTGCGGGCGCAAACGCCCATTGGTGGGATCATCTGGCACCCACCCTCGCCCGGAGTTTCCACGTCGTGGCTCTCGATTTTCGCGGGCACGGAGACTCGGATTTCCCGGCGGAACATGCCCCAGGTGCCTTTTCGGACGATCTGGAGGCCCTTTTGGAGCATCTGGACGAGCCGGGGGCGATTCTGATGGGCCACTCCATGGGCGCGCATGTGGCCCTTTGGCACGCGGCGCAGCCTCGTAGGACACCGGCGCTGGTCCTGATCGATCTGGCCCGAGGCGCCTCGGCGAGCCGCCAGCGCGCCACCCGTCTGGCACTGACGCTTCGTCGAACCTACACCTCCCGCGAGCAGGCGATCGACAAGTTCCGCTTCCTGCCCGGCGCGGCCCACGCGGCGCCGGAGCTGCGGCGGGCGATCGCCGCGCACTCGATTTGTGTCGAACCCGATGGTCGGTTCGGCTTCAAATTCGATCCCCGTTGGTTCGGCGTACCAGGACGTCGCCCCCCGGACCTTTCGGCCGTGGCGTGCCGGACCCTGCTGTTGCGAGGCGCGGATAGCAACCTGCTCACCTCGGAAGGCGCCGCCGACATCGCCGGAAAGATCCCGGACTGCGAGTTCATCGAAATCGCAGACGCGGGGCATCACGTCCACGTGGATCAACCTGCGGCGGTGCTCGCGGCGGCAATCCGATTCCTGGATGCAACGTAGACGAGCCAGGCCCACTCGCAGGGATGCAGGGCAGCTGTCTTCAGGAATCCGGGTCCATCCGCGCGACGAGATCCGGCAGGATCACCTCCAACGGGTCCGAGAATCGCCAGGTCGCCACCCCGTCGAAGGGTGTTTCCGACGCCGTCAGAATGGCGACCTTTGCGCCGACATCCAGGGCCCGAGGAAGCATCTCATTGATGGGGCTGACCACCAGCGAGGTCCCGATCGCGACGAAGAGATCGCAGTCGCGAGCCGCCGAAAACGAGCGCTCCAGATCTGCTGAAACCAGGCTCTGACCGAACGAGATCGTCGCCGGCTTCCAGGGCTCGCCACATCGACACTTCGGGACGGCTTCGCCCGCCTCCCAGGCCTGTTGCGAGGCCTCTCGTGGCTCACGCCTCCCACAGGCGAGGCAACCCACCTCAGCGTCGGTACCGTGGATGTGAATCAGACGATCGACTGGGAAACCGCTGCGGACGTGAAGGCCGTCGACGTTCTGGGTCACCAGCAAGTCCAGGTGATCGTGCGCCGCCAGCTGCACGAGCGCGTGGTGAGCAGGATTGGGCTCGGCCGCCTGGATCACCTGCCAGGTCTCTCCCTTGTAGCGCCAGTAGGCCTCGCGACTGGCCTGGTCTGCCATGAAGTCCTGAATCGGAATGGGTTGGTAGTTGGACCAACGTCCGCCCGGCGAGCGAAAATCCGGGATGCCGGATGCAGTCGAAATGCCAGCGCCAGTCAGCACGACGACACGCGTGCTGCGGAGCCATTCATCGGCCAACTGTTGGCGGGCATCGTCCATGACGGCCAGTGTACCCTCGAACCCGCGCGAACCCTGCGCTTTGGAGCGAACCTGTGACCTCGAGAGCCATCGATCTCCGCAGCGATACCGTCACTCTCCCAACCTCCGGAATGCGCGACGCCATGGCGCAGGCTGACCTCGGCGACGATGTATACGGCGAAGACCCGACGGTGCAGCGCCTCGAAGAGCGCCTCGCGAAAATGCTTGGAAAAGAGCGAGCGATGTTCTTTCCCTCGGGCACGATGGCAAACCAGGCGTGCCTGCGGCTCCTGACCCGTGCTGGCGATCTGGTTCTCGGCTCGAAGGATTGCCATATCCAGCGCTTCGAGGCGGGTGCTGCGGCGGGCTTGTCAGGGCTTCACGTCGAACGTCTTGGCGACGAAGGCCACTTCGACGCGGCCCAGCTGCGCGCCGCCCTGCCGCCGGATGATCCCCATTTCGCTCCGGCTAGCGTCGTCGCGATCGAAAATACCCACAACGCCGCGGGTGGCCGCGTGTTTCCGGCAGACCACTTGGATGCGATCGTTTCGCTCGCTCGGAAGCGTGGCCTGTCCCTTCATCTTGACGGCGCCCGCTTGTTCAACGCGGCCGTTGCAAGCGGGCGGCCGGCAGCCGAGTTGGCCGCTCCCTTCGACACGGTCTCCGTATGTCTCTCCAAAGGGCTGGGGGCTCCCGTCGGATCGGTCGTGGCGACGAATGAGCACCGGCTCGGAGCGCTGCTGCGTATCCGGAAGATGCTCGGCGGGGGCATGCGCCAGGCCGGCATGCTCGCGGCTGCGGGCCTCTATGCCCTGGAACACCATGTCGAGCGCCTGGTCGAGGATCACACCAACGCCTCCCGGCTGGCAGAGGGGCTGGCGGAGCTGGGCGCAGAGGTGACGGCGCCAGAGACGAACATCGTGATGTTTCGGGTGGAGGATCTCGACGCTTTCGTGTCCGCCGCGGCCTCATGCGGAGTGAAGATCGGGCGCTTCGATGCGACGCGTCTTCGGGCCGTGACCCACCTCGACGTCTCGGCTGCGGACATAGGCGAAGCTCTCACTCGAATGAAAGGGCTTTTCCGAACTTGATCCCGGCCGGCTCCCGGTTACGCTTCCTGGTGACACGTGGCCAACCCCCCTCCGTCTGGAGGCCCCGCGTCGGAATGACCGCTGAAGGATCCGGGCAAATTGCCCCGGAAGAGGTTCGAAGCAGGGTTGGTCGAAAACGCGTGATCAAACTGGTGATGGGCGCTGAGATCCAGGCTGAGCCTTCCTTTGTGTGGGCGGCCCTTTCGGATCCCCGACAGATTGCCCATTGGCGTCCGGGCGTGGTTGCAGCGCGCTCGCCCGACGCTTCCTATCCGACGGCCGGGCGCCGCTTTCGCTGGATGTGTCGCCTGCACGAGCTTCCGGTAGAGCTGATCGAGACACCGATCCACGTGGAGCCACCGTCGCGCCTCGAATCGGATGTCGCTCTCGGGCTCTTCCATTTCTCCCAGACCTTCACACTCACGCGTTCCTCCGAGAATCGCCGCGGAACTCGCCTGGTCATGCACGTCGCGACCGACAATCAGATGCCCCTGGTGGGTGGCTGCCTGGACCGGTTCGCGGTTCGACGCTTCGCGACGGATCTCGCTTCCACCTACCTCCAGGCGATCCGCGACTGGTGCGAACGGGGCAAGGCGACGCCGCGACCGCTGCCCACCTTGATGCGAAGCGTGGCCTCGAGCGCTCAACTCTGAAGCGAGGCCCACGGGCCACGCCGCTAGCCCGAATAATTCATGAAGAAGTCGCGTTCCTGAATTGAAGAAGGCCCCAGTTGCGGTAGAAACGTGTTGCGACACCCGTTTCCCCTCAACAAGGGCCCCTTCATGAAGCCGGATTCTACCGCACAGACTGTCACCTT
>JAAETT010000662.1 GCA_024228115.1 bacterium | reverse complement strand
AGATGACAGCCTGTGCGGTAGAATCCGGCTTCATGAAGGGGCCCTTGTTGAGGGGAAACGCGTGTTGCAACTCGTTTCTACCGCAACTGGGGCCTTCTTCAATTCAAGACCACGACTTCTTCATGAATTATTCGCGCTAGCTCAAAGACCACGAAAACGGGCATGTAGAGTCCAGTCGACCACCGAGGCCAAAGTGCGATGAACCGATCAGAACGACCGCCGCTGTCTGTTGCGATCTGCGTCCGGGGCGCAGGTTCCGACACTTCCCGCCGGGCCGCAGCTCTCGCAGGTCCGATCACATCGGGGGCGAACATAGGTAGCAAGAGAATCGCTCGATCCTGCTTCGACGGCGCGGACACGCATGGACCAAAGCGACATCCATCTTCGAGCGATGCGCACAGGGTGGTGTTGCTTGGTTCCCTCTTCGGATAGGAACCCGTGCCGAACGAGCCCACGAACGTGGGGCGTCGCGTCGCACTTGCGGAGGGAGCGGTGGCGATCCGCCGCCATGCCCTTTCGCAGCAGCGGCACGTTGATAGCTTTGTTTCGCCCCATGGGCCGATTCCGCGAGCGCACGCGGAGGCACCCCTTTGCATACCGATGCGAAGAGGAGTATTTCATCGATTGCATGAAGCAGAACGCGGAGAGCTGGTTCGTGGTCCTGGTTTCGGTGGAGGAGTGGAGTTCCGCAAGGAGATCGGAAGCACCATGGACAAGCTGCTGGCAGACCCTCATAGCGCCCGGTTGAACCCGGCCGAGCGGGTGGCCAACCAACGCCGCACTTCGGCGCGCTCGAGTTTCCGGGAGCTTCGCTCCAGGCAGCGCCGGATGCTGACGTGATGCTCCGCCCCGGCGAACCCGTTCTCGTGGCTGTCGATTTCTCGGTGGGTTCCGCGGCCGCATTACAATGGGCTGCCGAGCTGGCCCGGCTCGTGGGCGCGCCACTTCACGTACTGCACGTGGCGCACGATCCCGTCGATGAGCCGGGGAGTTATCTTGCGCGGGGCTCCGAGCACCCGGGACCCATCGAGGTGGTCGCCCGGCAAAGGCTCGAGGCCTTCCTGGCCGACCAGCGAGAGATCTTCGAGCTGCCCACGGACGGGGAGGGAATGATCATGGACGTGGTCGTGGGACTCCCCGTGAACAGGATCTTGGAGGTCGCCGAGCGCGAGCGGGTCCAGCTCATCGTCATGGGCGGCAAGGGGCGAACGGCACTCGCAGATCTGCTGCTCGGCTCGAAGGCGAATGGGGTGACGCAGGGTTCGACCCGACCAGTGGTCGTCGTCAAGAGCGAACCTGACGTGAGCGCGGAGGCCTAGTGTCGGAAAAGGTCGCGCTAGCCGAAACAGCCGCATCTTTGGCGAATGCGGCTCCCGATGAGGCCATGTTGTCGTTGGCAAGCGCACCGGAATGGCTGGCTCTGGCGACTGGCCTCCTGGGAGGTCTGGCCCTCTTCCTCTACGGCCTGGAGCTGATGACCAAGGCGCTCAAGGCCGTCGCGGGCCATCGCCTCCGAACACTGCTTGCCCAGCTCACGGTCAATCGCGTCGCGGGTGTGTTCTCTGGTGCCCTCGTCACCGCGATCATCCAATCCTCCTCGATCACCACCGTGCTGGTAGTCAGCTTCATCAGTTCGGGCTTGATGACTCTCTCCCAGTCCGTCGGGGTCATCCTCGGTGCCAACATCGGGACCACGGTGACGGCCCAGATCATTGCCTTCAAGGTGACCAAGCTCTCGATGGCGATGATTGCCGCCGGCTTCACCGTCTCCTTCCTCTCGAAGAAGGGATCCCTACGGCAGCACGGACTCGGGGCGCTCGGGTTGGGCCTGGTATTCCTGGGCATGACCCTGATGAGCGATGCAATGGCACCCCTGCGCGACTTTCCACCCTTCCTGGAGTGGATGGGACGGATGGAGCACCCGGCTCTGGCGATCCTGGCAGCCGCGCTCTTCACGGGCCTGGTCCAATCTTCCTCCGCAACCACAGCCGTGGTGATCGCGATGGCGAGTCAGGGCCTGATCGGATTGCCGACCGGCATCGCGTTGATCATGGGCGCCAATGTGGGGACGTGCGTGACGGCCTTGCTCGCTGCGATCGGCAAGCCCCGCGAAGCCGTGCGAGCCTCGTTGGTGCACGTGCTCTTCAATCTCCTTGGAGTCGCTCTCTGGGTCGGGTTGATCGACTGGTTGGCTTCTGCGGTCGTCAACATCTCTCCAAGCTCACCGGAGCTGTCGGGCGCCGCCCGCCTCGCCGCCGACACGCCCCGTCAGATCGCGAACGCCCACACCGCCTTCAACACGATCAATGCGCTGATCTTCCTGCCCTTCGCCTCCCTGCTGGCAGCCGCGGCGGAGCGACTCATTCCGGATCGTCCTCTTGCGCAGGAAGATGAAATCAGGGCGCAGCTCGATGAGGACCTGCTGGATACGCCCGTGCTGGCCTTCGACCAGGCCCGCCTGGAGATCGTGCGCATCGGAGAGAAGAGCATCCAGATGCTGGACGCCGTGTTGCCTGCCATGCTGCGCGGAGACGAGGCCGACCTCTCCAAGGTCGAGGAGATCGATCGTGGAATCGACCGCCTGCACCGGGACGTCGTCGAGTACCTCGCGCTCGCCAGTCAACGGCCCCTGATCGACGGGGAGACCGTCACCCTGATCGAGCTGGTCAGTGTCTGCAACGCCTTCGAGAATCTCGCTGACGTGATCGAGAGCGATCTGGTACGCCGGGGACGTGAGCGCCTCTCGGCCGAGATCGAGATCAGCGCCGAGACGACCCGTGTGATCGGCGAGCTCCACGCTCAGGTGGCCGCGGCCGTACGCATCGCCATGGCAGCCTTCGGGGCGAGCGACCCCGCCCTTGCCAGCCAGGTCCTCGAGCAGAAAGCGACCCTCAACACCCTCCTGGCCAAGGCGACGACCCATCAGGTGGGCAGGCTCGCGGCGTCCGACAGCCACCGGAGCCACGCCTACGCCGTCGAGAGTGACATGATCGAGGGTCTCCAGCGGGTTTTCTACTACGCCAAACGCATTGCCCAGCGCGTACTGGAGGCATCGAACCCGGACGACGCTTGAACATTCCGGGGTGGTTCCTTCGCAAACACTCGAGACATCTTCAACCAGATCCAGGGTCCAGAGATCCGGATTCGAGCCCGGCAGGAGCAAAGCCGGGGCTGATGTTACGCTCTCCGTAGACCGGCGGTGGGGGAACCATGGCGACGGGCTACAACTTCTACGCGATCTACTTCGAGGCCACGCGGCTCTGCAACCTGCGCTGCCCCATGTGCATGACGGGCAGCAACGAGGTTTCGCGGGTGCGGGCCAGCCGCGCGCGCGAGCTGGACCTGGACGAGATCCGCGAGCGGGTGCTGCTGCCGGCACGGAACCTGGGCGTGCAAGCCGTGGCCTGGAGCGGGGGAGAGTTCCTGCTGCGCAAGGACGCCCTCGATCTGCTGCGGCTCACGGTGGAGCTGGGTTACAAGGCCAGCCTCTGCACCAACTGCGAGTCCCTGGACCGCGCGCAGCTCCTGGCCATCAAAGAGGCCACCGGCGGGCGCGCAACCATCTCCGTGGGGCTCAACGCCATCGACGACGAGAACAACTGGAGCCGCGACGCGGAGGTGACCCGGACGCTCGAGGTGCTGGACGAATGCAAGGAGGTGGGCCTGGACCGGCACGTCATCATCACCATCGGCAAGCACAACGCCGACTCGTTCCAGAAGACCGTGGACTTCCTGGTCAAGCGCCGGATCTCGTACAACCGATCGCCGCTGGTGGCGCGGGGCTCCGGCCGGGAGCATTTCTCGGCTGCCGGCTTCGACCGCAAGGACATGGAAGACAAGTTCCATCCCTCCCTGCGTCGCCACATCAACGGCTACGTCAGCTACACGCCATACTTTCTGTCGCCCGAGCTCCACGAAGAGGTTTCCGGTGGCGCCCGGAACCGCACGGTTCCCCAGAACCCGCCCATCGGCTGCTGGTGCGGAAACTGGTTGGGCGTCACCGCCGAGGGAAATATCTCGGTGTGCCCCGTCCTGCTGGACGACCTGGACGGGGGCAACGTGCGCGACAAGCCCCTGGACGAGCTGGTCGTCTCGAGCCAGCTCTTCGAGGACGTTACGGATCGCACCCGGTTGAAGGGGCGCTGCGGCCGCTGCCGCTACCAGATCACCTGCGGCGGCTGCCGGGCCATGGCCTACTACCACAGCGGCGACTACATGGAAGAGGACCCGACCTGCTTCTTCGAGCCGGAGGACGAGACCACGATCAGCGAGCACGAGGCGGAGACGAACCGGCGCTTCAAGAGGTACCTGATGATCGCCCGCTACTCAGGCCAGTACGTACGCGTTCCGAAGGAGGACGCCGCGGAGTAGCGCGATGGCCTGGCGGGTTCAAGCCGGAAAGAACGGGGCGGCGGTCAGAGGCCCTTGTTCGGATTGATCAGGACCTTCTCGCCCGTAGATTGACGCCCGTACACGTGCACGGCCTCGAGCTGCAGGGCCTCGGCGAGCGAGACCTCCCGGGTGTAGTGACTGGCGAACGTCGTCTTGATTTCCCGTGCGACGCGTTCACGAAGTTCCTGTCCCTTTGCCGCGCCGATTCTCTGCAGGAAGGGCGTCAGCAGCCAACCTCCGATACTCCACGCCATTCCGTAGTTGCGGTTGAGTTCGGTGGGTGAGGTATCGAGGCCGCCGTAGATGTAGACCTGCTTGTGGGTCGTCGAACCGTAGCGGCTGAACTCCTTTGCCGTCCGGTTGGCCGCACGCTCCATGCAGGTCAGGATCTGGCTGGCGAGCCGGCCTCCGCCGGTCGCGTCGAAGGCCAGCGTTGCGCCGGTTTCGACCAGCGCATCGGTGAGATCCGCCATGAACTCGTCATCGCTCGAATTGCAGACATGCTTCGCGCCGAGGCCCCGCAGGAGATTGACCTGCTCGGGCTTGCGGACGATGTTCACGAGCGAAACCCCATCGGCCTGGCAGATCTTGTTCAGCATCTGACCGAGATTCGATGCGGCGGCTGTATGAACGAGCGCCGTGTGATTCTCGAGCTTCATCGTTTTGACCATGCCGAGCGCCGTCAGCGGGTTCACGAAGCATGATGCACCTTCGGCCGGCGTCGTCCCCTCCGGAAGCGCCAGGCAGAATGCAGCTGGGACGCAGCGCATCTGGGAGTACATCGATCCACCGATCAAGGCCACGGTGCGTCCCAGCAGGCTCTGCGCCAGCTCCGACGAACCGGCCTCGACGACGACTCCTGCACCTTCGTTGCCTACGGGCATGGATTGATCGACCCGCGGGGCGAGACCCCGCATCAAGCCTGCTGGAACCTTCGCATGGAGAATGGGACGGTCAGGACTACCGGATACCGTGGCGTTCGGGATATCTGCCGGCCCGAACAGCAGACCCAGATCCGACGGATTGATGGGTGCGGCTTCGACGCGCACGAGAACGTCATCGGCCCCAGGGGTGGGAACCTCCACTTCGGCCAGTGCTACCTCGAGAGTGGCATCGGCCTTGATCGTGGACTGCAGCTGTAGCGCTCTCGACATTGGGCTCCTCGAATTTCAGTTGGACGCGTGGAGCTTGGCTAGGCGAGGCCGAGCCGCTCCAGATCATCCTCGTCGAGCCCCAGGTAGTGGCCGATCTCGTGCTTGACGGTGATCTGGATCTGCTCGATCAACTCAGCCCGTGTGCGGCAAACCTTCTCGAGGTTCTTCTTGAACAAGATCACACGATCCATGTCTCGCGCCTGGGAGGTAAGGGCTGCCTCCGTACGCGGCACGCCGATGAAGATCCCCAGAATCTGGGGTGACACGTTCTGGCCTAACACCAGATCGTCGGCGGGGAAATCCTCGATCAAGCAGGGCACGTTCAGGGCGTACTCGCGAATCGAACGCGGCAGATCGCCGAGCGCATCCGCAGCGATCTGATCGAAATCCTCGGCGCTCGTGGCCGTCGGAAGGGGGAAGTGGTCCGCGTCCAGAGCGAAGGCTTGTTGGAAGGCGCGCCAGGCGTCGTCCTCCCGGTCGAGACGCTCGAGAACCAGGCCGAGATGATAGACGGCGTGAGCGGATTCAGGGTCCAGGGCCACCGCGTGGTCCAGGTGCCGCCGGGCCTCCTGGAGTTGACCAAGCTCGAATTCGATCTGACCTTCGAAAGCACGATAGACCGCGACATCTCCGGTGGTCTGAAGTGCCCGGCGCACCAGGAAGAGCGCGCCCTGGAGATCGTCGAGGTAGAAGAGCGACTTCGACTTCAGGTAGTAGATCTCACCTTCGGTCCCCTTGTCGGGCCGCGGCGTCTCATTCCCGCCCGAGAGCAGCAGATCGCAGTGATGGATGGCCTGCTCGAACTCACCCATCTCCTCGATCAAGAGCTCGGCGCGGTTCAAATGGGCCGTGACGAACTTGGGATCCGCCATGGTCGCGAGTTCGAACTGGTAGAGGGCCTCCTCGATCTTGCCCTCATCCCAGAGGATCTCACCGCGTCCGTTGTGCGCTTCGGCACCACCCGGATGGGCTTTCAGTGCTTCGTCGAGCCACGCCAGCGCCTCGTCGGTGCGTCCACCGTGAGAGGCTTCCATGGCCTGGTCGAGGCAATCCCAGTATCGATCCTTGTCGTTCATCTCTCTCGCGCAAAGGCCCGTCCGAGGCCTGGTAGCGAGAGCCAGCGTAGCAGACGCGCCCCTCGATCCGGTCTCAGGACGTCCGTCGATAAGATGATGTAAGTACTTGAAAATGAAGAACTAAAAAGATTCTTACCCGGTACCCGCGGGGCCATTCGACCGATGCGCAGAAGGGCCGGAAGAGGCCGGATTCGGCAGGCCCAGGGGGCCTGGGCGACGCTCGGCGGGGAGCGGCCCGGCCCGCCATCCGGGTTGCGGGAGAGGCCTCCCACCCCCCGGATGGCGATCTGAAGACCGCGGCGGTGGGTCGTGGCGCGCAATGGAACACGCCGCCCGACGCGGACTCGGAGTCCGAACTGGAGCTTGGCTGAGCGCTAGCCCGGAAAATTCATGAAGAAGTCTCGTTCTTGAATTGAAGAAGGCCCCAGTTGCGGTAGAAACGTGTTGCGACACGCGTTTCCCCTCAACAAGGGCCCCTTCATGAAGCCGGATACTACCGCACAGACTGTCACCTT
>JAAETT010000661.1 GCA_024228115.1 bacterium | reverse complement strand
TGATGAGTTACGTGGACGGACACAACGATGATCCCACTCCCTTCGTCTGGTCCAAGACAGCAGAAGAGATCATCGAAAAGGTTGGCAGAGCCAGGCGCGCGCTGGATAATGCCCCAACAGCGTGAATCACATCACTAGGTGCCGGGAAGAACCTGGATCGGCGAGGACCAGGCTCGCTCCTGGAGCGTCTTCGCCAGATCGGAGCGCGGCGGAACCCCGGCGCGCAGCGCATCCCATGTCGACCAGCGACAGGTCGGATTCTCGAGCACGCGGGCGTAGTAGAAGGCGCGCTGGCCCGGGGCGAAGTCCGGATCATGCCAGAGGGCTCGCAACTGCGGATCGCCGACGTTTCCGGTCGTGGAGCAATCCGTGAGGTCCACCCCTGCACCGTTGTCCGGGCAGCGGTTCGTTTCGGGGTCAACGGACGCGCCGCCCGAACAAGCCACGTCGTAGACGGCCTCGAAGGTTTCGCCTTCGGCGTCTACCCACCCCTTCACGATCTGTAGCCGCTGGAGCGGCGTGCCCGTCGGGTCGGCAAGTGCCCAGAGCAGGAACCCCGGCGCCTCTCCGGCGGCTGCGGGCAACTGGCTCCCCATGCTCACGCCACTCGCGTAGGCCCGGGCCACGGCTTCCGGGGAATCGAGCAGGTCGTCTCCGAAGCCGTAGCCGGCGAAGAAGCGGAGCCGGATGCGTGGACCCGAGGTCGCGAAGGTCTCCTTGCGACGGAACGCCTCGTAGATCGCGTCCCGCGTGTTCTCCTCGGCCCACACTCCGGTCAAACCCGATGCGCCGAAGGTTTCCGTCGGACCATCGATGTAAGTCTTTCCGTCCACCTCCTTCAGCTGCTTGGGCGCCATGATGCCCATCAGGAACGAGGGAATCAGGGGAACCGGAACGGCTCCGCGCAGTTCTCCGGTGGCGTCCAGCAACCCGACCTTCGAAAAGAAATTCGACTCGTCATCGGAGGTTGCCGCGGTATGCGTATCGCTCGCACCCACGAAACCGAACTCGTACGGATTCGTGAGGCCCTGGCTCTCGAGCGCGAGCCCCCTGCGCAGGGCTTGACGCACGTAGCTGCCCGAGGGCTCGCTCGGAAGCGTCGTTCCCACGCGGAAAGGCATGATCTCGAAATCCGAGAACTCATCGTTGGGGGAGAGGGCGGGATGGGTCTCGGAGGTTCCCTTGACCTGGGTGATCTCGACCAGCGGCTCGTTGCGGATGCGCCGCTCGGTGTAGGCATCGTCCAACGGATTCCCGGCCCAATCCACGAGCTTGAACATCTGCCCATTCGAACCGTTCGAGTTGTGCGGAATGGCGAGGCTCTCGATTCCCTCGGCCCGCAGCCCGTCCATCCAATCCCAGAGGCCTTCCGGGTTCTGCGAATGGAACCTGGAGAATGGCACGGCGGGGAGCTCGTCGGTGCCCTTGAAGATCACGTTGCGGTGCAGGTTGCCGCGGTCGTCGGTGGAAGACGTGTACTCGTAGGCGACGAAAGTCGTGAAACGTCCCGGCCGGTTGAACGACTCTGCGGCGTCCACTGAATCCTGCCATGCCGTGCGTGTGATCTCGAGCACCGCTTCGCGCTCGATCGTGCCATCTCGAACTCCGGCGATGATGGTCGGGATGAAGCCCGAAAAAATCTTGATGCGTTTCTGGAGGCTCAGCAAGCCCGTATTTCCTGGCGCGTTCAGATCGTGAAGCGGCTTCGCAACTTCGAGCCTGGAAAACGCGGTCGACGTATCGGCCGCCGCTTTCACAACGCCGAGGAACATCGCGTGATCCGTCACCGCGAAGAAATCGAGGGGCTCGCGCAACTGGACATCGAAGCCGCCAGGGTGCCGGATGGCCTCCCCGGTGGCATAGCGGTAGGCGTCGTAAGGGGTGGCGATGGTGCCGAAGGCAAAGGCGTCGAATGAATAGGTCGTATGGACGTGGAGATCACCGAAAAAGGCTCTTCGATCGGGGTCTCGCGGCGCGCGAAGGACGAGCGTCTCGCCGTCCGCCTCGAAGACAGCACCGGGGGTGAATTTCAGCGCCTCCTTCAACACGTCTCCCTCGGACTTCGAGCAGCCGAGCGAGGCCAGGAGCAGAAGGGCAAGGAGAAGAAGACTTCCGCGCATTCCACGACTCATTTCACGAACCCTCCCACCGGCAAGGACGAAACGATAGAACGCCTGGGCCTCCTGGCCCACGGGGCAGGCGTGGGTCGCACGATAGCGGGAGGGGCTCCGTCTGCGGCCGGAGGCCTGGGGGTCGGCATGTCGCCCCGCGGGCGTCTATCTCTCGTCGATGCAGGAAATCAGGCCGGTGCCGAGAAGAGTCTCCCGCCTTCCTTGCGGATACGACAACCTGCCAGGAGGCTACCGAGCTCGAGCAGTTCCGGGCCGCCTTCGAAGCCCGCCAGAAGCTCTTCGATGGCCGTGCGACCTGCGGCATCGGCGGTGCAAGCGGCCAGCACACGTTCCAGCCGTCCGAGCATCCAGACCTGGTAGGGAATCACCATCCGCCGACCGGACGCTCCGCCAATCCGGTACTCGTGGGTAAGCGCTCCGTTCCCAGTCTGGAGTTCCATGAACCCGGGCGCGGCAGTGAATGACTTGCCCGGCAGCTCGTCGCCGAGTTCGTGGGCATCGCTCACGATGAAGGCTGTCAGTACCTCGACTGCGTCACGCAACACGGGCCACATCTCTTCGAAGAAGATCGCCAGTACGGGCCGTAACGTGTCGGGGATTGCATCGTTCGGAAGCCACTCTCCCTCGTCGCTCGTTGCAGGCCGGCCGATCAGCGTACCGCCATCCGCATCGAGGGAGTAGAGCTTCTGGCCGTACCAGCGCGCGTTCAACGCGCCCTCGCCATTCGTGCGCTCCACCCATTCTGCCACCAGTGGGAACCAGACGCGCAACGCAAAGCCCGGCACCGCATCACGGTAGAGGTGAGCGTAGAGGGGTCCGAGCAGGCCGAAATCCGCCAGGTTCGGCTGGCCCCCGAATACGTAGTCGTGCACACCGAAATGAGCTTCCAGGCGCTGGAGCAAACGATGCTGACTGGCCTGCCAGGCGTGCTCGGTCTTCTCGTCGACGCCTAGATGCACGAGCCCCGCATAGGTGCCCTTCGGTTCGCTGCGCGAGGTAGAGATCCCGAACATGGCCTCGAAGAAACCCGCCCCAGCAGCACGGCGCGCCGGCCCCGGCATGTCTGCGGCCAGCACGGCTCCCCATTGTTGCTCGTTGAACCCCCGATGGGAGAGCTCTCGCCCATCCTCGGAGTAGTACCAGCGCTGCCAAAAAGACGGAACCAACACCCACTCGTCGGCCAGCAACTCGATCAAGTAGGAGGCCAGGCATTGCCGCGGCGCGCTGGCCGCATCCTGACCGACCGGCGGCTCCGGATGTGCCGCCTCCACGAAATCGATGATCTCGCTGGTGTCCTGCACCCAGGTGCCATCGGGGGCCTCGAATTGAGGCACCGCCGGCGTGCCGGACTTCGGGATGAGCAGCCCGGCCGCCAGTTCCGGCGTCGCCAGGACATCCTCGAACCCGGGGCCCAGTGCCCCGTGGTGCTGCTTCCAGCGCAGATAGGCTCGGGCCTTGCCGGAGAAATAGCTGTGTTCCCAGGAGAAGAGACGGTACATGCCCGGCAGCTTACCACCCCGCGCCTTTGCGCCACCGACCTCCACCGCGATCCGGAATCTGCAGAGCCCGGGCACGCCTCTCCTCAGCCGTCCATCTCGGAAGGTTGCTAGGCGCCGGCTGTGGGTGTTTCACCTATCAAGGCTGAGGCGATCTGGTGTGGCAAAGCGCCAGGTCGCCACAGTCGTTGATCCTTTTCGATTTCCTCGGTCTGGGAATGCGATTAGTTCAGCTGCCAGACCACATCCCTTTGAAAGCGCCGCGGCGTACCCGCCTGCGGCAGATCACAGGGGGAACTCGAGATGGCACTCTGAACGTTCTTCGTATGCGCCGGCATCGCCCTGCTCGTGGTGACGGCCGCACCCGCATCTGCCACGACAGTGCAGGACTCCTGGATCCTGAAGCTCAACGCTCCGTTGCAGAGCATCTGGTCCCGAGGCCTGCAGGGGAACTTCGACCCCGACCCATCGTCGAGGTCGACACGCGACCCGGGGTGACCCAGGGGAGCTCCATCACGGTGGATATGTTTGGCTCTCTCGGAACCGTCTCGGGAAACGTGGAAGGGAATCTGGTCGTCGACCACCCGTCCAGTCTTGCCGCCCCCGGCAACCTCTCCCTTCGAGTCATCTTCGACCCCATCGCCGACGAGTCGAAGATCAAGACACAGCTCGGCGGGAAGCTCGGCTCGAGGATCGACCTGAGGATCAAACCGCCCATTCTTCCGGCATTCAACGTCGGCGGCCGACTGGCGGACGTGGACATCGCGCTCGAGACCGATCTCGACTTCGACTACATGTCGAAGACCACCTTTCTCAGCATGGATAGCCAGAAGATCACCGGGATCGGGTTCGACGCGATCATCGCAGTTGCCGACCTGGAGCTGCAGATGGAGCAGACGGTCTCCTTCAGCCTGGGTGCGGGCGGGGTCGTGGGGTTGATCACGGCTACGCACCTGGACAGCGGCTTCACGAGGACGACCGCATTCGGAGCAGCCGACGCCTGGGTGCCCTGGAGCGTGCTCCTCGATCGCCCCGGGTATTGGCAGATCGCCTTTGGCGACATCTCCCTGAACTCGAACAGATTCTCCCACCGGTTGGACGTGAATCTCGTGGCGCGGTTATGGGCGCTCGTCCTCGGCGACCTTGGCCGCCTCCAGGCAGGAGTGACGGTCTTCCAGGGTACGCCGTTCGAGCTGATCTTCGACAAGGTCGACTCTCTCGGTAGCTTCGACGTCCATGTCCCCGAGCCCGGCGTCCTTCCCCTTCTCCTGTTGGCAGGCGTGATGGCCCGGCCTTTGGGCCTCTGCCAGGGGATCTGAAGAAGTCCAGCTGACTGCACCTGCCAGAGTCGGCACAGCGCGCCCTTGGGCTCGAGGGCCTGATGCGCTCCTGCGCGAGAGGCGAATTCTCCGCGGTCTCGGTTACCATGGTGCGCCCTTTTTGAGGAGCCACCCATGCCGACCCGGATGCTCGCGCTCGCGTTGGTGCTGGCGCCCCTCTCTTGGGCATGCACCGATGCCGCGCCGCCGGAGCCGCCGCCGCTCGAGGTTTCCGTTGCGCAGGTGCTCCAGCGCGATCAACCGATCAGCCTCGAAATGGTCGGGGAGACCCGGGGATCTGCCGACATTCCGATCCGCGCACGGGTCGAGGGCGTGATCCTCGGCATGCATTTCACGGAGGGGCGCCAGGTCGAGGAAGGCGACCTCCTCTACACGATCGATTCGAGCCCCTTCGAATCCAAGGTCGTCGAGGCCAAAGGCTACCGGGCAGAGGCTCGCACACAGCTCGCCAAGGCGAAGTCGGACCTCGATCGCATCCGCCCCTTGGCGGAGATGCGTGCCGTCAGCCAGGTCGATCTCGACGGGGCCGTTGCCCAGTACGAAGCTGCGCTCGGCGGCGTCCAGGTGGCGGACGCGCGGCTCGCCCAGGCAGAGATCGAACTCGAATACACGTTGATCCGCGCGCCGATCTCAGGGCGAATTGGGATCACCGAGGCCAAGGTTGGCGAGTTCGTAGGCCAATCGCCGAACCCGGTCGTGTTGAATTTCGTTTCGCGCACCGATCCGATCCGCGTGCGGTTCTCGATCGACGAGAGGCGCTACCTCCAGATTGCCAGAAAGATCCGTGAGCTCGGAGGCGAAGAGATCCGCGCGGAATCGGGGCCCATCCTCGAACTGATCCTGGCGGATGGCACCGTCCACGAACATCCCGGTAAGACCAGCGCGGTCGATGCGGCGGTCGATCCCAAGACAGGGACGTTCACCCTCGAGGCGGACTTCCCCAATCCGGAAGGGCTCGTCCTGGCCGGGCAGTTCGCTCGTGTGCGGGCTGCCGTGGAAACCCGAAAGGATGCGCTACTCGTGCCGCAGCGCGCGATCAGTGAGCTGCAAGGGATCTTCCGCGTCTACGTCGTCGGCGACGATGGAAGCGTCGGCCTGCGCGCGGTCGAACTCGGCCCGAAGATCGACAAGCTGCAGATCGTCGAGAAGGGCCTCGCTGCTGGCGATCGGGTCGCCATCGAGATCGCGCGATTGCGACCCAAGATGAAGGTGAAGCCGAAGCCGGTTCGCCTCGCCGACGATGGCAGCGTGATCGAAGAACCGGCGCCCAGCGGCGACGCGGCGGAAGGCAAAGAAGCGGGCGGAGCCTGAGCCGTGGCTGAGTTCTTCGTCCGCCGCCCGATCGTGGCGATGGTGATCGCCATCGTGACGATGATCGTCGGCCTGGTCGCTCTCCAGGGCCTGCCGATCGCCCAGTACCCGGAGATCACGCCGCCGATGGTGTCGGTCTCCGCCTCCTACATCGGCGCCAACGCCACCAACGTAGAGCAATCCGTCGCCACCCCGATCGAGCAGAAGGTCAACGGGGTCGAGAACATGCTCTACATGAAATCGACCAATTCGAGCGACGGGCGGATGAACCTGCAGGTCTCGTTCGAGGTGGGCACAGATCTCGACATGGCGAACGTGCTCACGCAGAACCGCGTGTCCGAAGCCCAGGCCTTGTTGCCCGAGGAAGTGAAGCGCCAGGGCGTCACGGTCAAGAAGAAGCTTTCCTTTCCTCTGCTCCTGCTCTCGATCGTTTCCCCGGGCGGCACCTACGACGAACGCTTCCTGACGAACTACGCGACGATCAACGTCATCGACAGGATCGCCCGCATCCGCGGCGTGGGTCTCGCAGAGGTGTTGGGCGGGAGCGTCACCGAGTATGCGATGCGCATCTGGGTCAAGCCGGACCAGCTTGCGAAACTCAACCTGACGGTCGCGGATCTCCGCCAGGCCATTCAGCTCCAGAACACACTGGTGCCGGCGGGCCAGATCGGCGGTCCCCCTGCTCCAACAGGGACTGAATTCACCTACACGGTGAAGACCTCGGGGCGCTTCGAGACCGCGGAGCAATTCGGCCAGGTGGTGGTTCGCTCGAATTCGGACGGCTCCCAGGTGCTGTTGCGCGACGTGGCGGATGTCGAACTCGGCGCCCAGAACTACCTGATCAACGCCCGCACGGATGGACAGCCCACCGCGCTTCTGCAGGTCTTCCAGCTTCCAGATGCGAACGGTCTGGAGGTGGCCGCGGAAGTCTTCGCCGCCATGGACGAACTCGAGGAACAATTTCCGGACGATATCGAGTACGTGGTATCCCTCGACACGACGCTCCCGATCACGGCGGGCATCCGCGAGATCGTGATCACGCTCTTCCAGGCCATCGGTCTGGTCATCCTGGTCGTCTACATCTTCCTGCAGAGCTTCCGCTCCACGCTGATTCCGACGATCACCGTACCTGTCTCATTGATCGGCGCCTTCGCGGTCTTTCCGTTGCTGGGCTTTTCCGTCAACACGCTCTCCCTGCTGGGGCTCGTGCTCGCCATTGGAACCGTGGTGGACGACGCCATCGTCGTGGTCGAGGCCGTGACGACAAAGATGGAGGGCGGCCTCAACCCGCGGGACGCCACGATCGCGGCGATGAAGGAAGTCTCCGGCCCCATCGTCGCTACTTCGCTCACGTTGATCGCGGTCTTCGTCCCGGTCGCGGCCATGGCCGGCATTACTGGACGTCTCTACCAGCAGTTCGCGATCACGATCGCCATCTCCGTAGCGATCTCCTCGATCAATGCACTCACGCTGAGTCCGGCCCTCTCCGCCTTGCTGCTCAAACCGCCTGGCGAGGAGAAGACCTCCTTCGCGCGCTTCTTCGGCGCCTTCAACCGGGGCTTCGAAAGCGTCACCCAGCGTTTCATGGTCATCGCCCACTTCTTCAGCGAGAAGCTGGTGCGGGCCATCGTCGTCCTCTTGGGAATCGTGGTTGGCACGGTGGTCTTGTTCGGCGCCGTGCCGGCCGGATTCGTTCCCGAGGAGGACCAGGGCTACGTCCTCGCGGCCTTCATGCTCCCGGATGCGGCCTCCCTTCAGCGCACCGCCGAAGTGATGACGGATGTCGAAGCCATCATCGACGGGATCGACGCGGTAAAGAACAACACGACAGTCGCCGGTTTCAGCATGCTCACCGGTACGACTGCCCCCAATTCCGGCTTCGTCTTCATCCAGCTGAAAGATTGGGACGAGCGCACGGATCCCCAGGATCACGCGACCCAGATCGTGCGCCGATTGAACGCTGCCTTCGCAACACGGCTGGAGAGCGGAATGGCTTTCGCCTTCGGCCCGCCGGCGATTCCGGGTCTGGGTACAGGCTCCGGGTTCTCGATGATGCTGCAGGATCGCAGCGGGAACGAGCCGGGCTATCTGGCGGAGCAGGTCCAACGCTTCACCCGGGCTGCATCCGAGCGCACGGAAATCGCAGGAGCGAACAGCCTGTTTCGCGCCAGCGTTCCGCAGATCTTCCTCGACATCGACACGACGAAGGCGTTGAAGCTCGGTATTCCTCTCGACGACGTGAACACCGCGATCGGCGCCTTCCTGGGCGGCGCCTATGTCAACGATTTCAATCGTTTCGGACGACTCTACAAGGTCTACATCCAGGCGGAGCCGGAGTACCGGGACGACGTGGGTGCCCTGCGCTTCTTCTACGTGCGCAACAGCGATGGAGAAATGGTCCCACTCTCGACCCTGGTGACCACGAGCCGCACTGCCGGCGCTGAGTACACCAATCGCTTCAACCTCTTTCGCGCGGCCGAAGTCACTGGTCAGCCGGCCGCTGGCTACAGCTCGGCCCAGGCCCTCTCGGCACTCGAAGAAGTCGCGGCAGAGGTGCTCCCGCCGGATATGTCCTTCGGCTGGAATGCCATGTCCTTCCAGGAAAAGGCGGCCGAGGGCAGCGTCGTGCTCGTCTTTGGCATGGCACTGGTCTTCGTCTTCCTGATCCTCTCCGCCCAGTACGAGAGCTGGTCGCTGCCGCTCTCGGTACTCCTCGGTGTGCCGATCGCCATCTTCGGCGCGATAGCGGGGCTGTGGATCATGCGCCTCTTCAGCGAGAGCTATGTGAACAACGTCTTTGCGCAAATCGGTCTGGTCATGTTGATTGGCATGTCCGCAAAGAACGCCATCCTGATCGTCGAGTTCGCGAAGCTCGAGCGGGAATCCGGCAAGAGCGCCTTCGACGCGGCCATGGAAGCGGCCCGTCAGCGCTTCCGCCCCATTCTCATGACTGCCTTCTCGTTCATTCTCGGCGTGCTGCCCCTGCTCGTCGCAACCGGTGCCGGCGCCGAGGCCCGCAAGGTGATGGGCATGACCGTCTTCAGCGGGATGCTCGTCGCAACCGTCTTCGGCGTGTTGCTCGTACCGGCGCTCTACATCCTGGTCGACGGCGTGGTGAATCGCAGGAAGGCATCCGGAGAAGAGCGAACAGGAGGGGACGCCTGATGCGTCGACGAATCTTCGCGCTGCCGGTGCTCAGCTTCTCCCTCGCGCTTGGCTGCGCCCTGACACCCGACTACGAGCGACCCGATCTCGGGCTCCCCGACGCGTTCGTGCAGCCCAGCGACCAAGGCGAATCGGTCGCCAACCTGAGCTGGTTCGACACGTTCAGTGATCCGGCGCTTCGTGCGCACATCGAAGCCGCACTGGCGGAGAACCAGGATCTCGCAGTGGCTGCGGCGCGCATCAGCGAAGCACGAGAGCTGGTGACGGTCGTGCGCGCGAACCAGTTCCCGTTCCTCGATCTCTTTTCCGGCACAGGGCGCGGCCGTCAGAGCCAGATCCTCCTGCCCGGATCATCCACGAGCGATAGCTTCTCCGTTTCCGGCGATCTCTCCTTCGAAGTCGATCTCTGGCGCAAGCTCTCTCGCGCCACCGAAGCCTCGCGAGCCGACCTGCTCGCCACGGAGGCCGCCTATCGCGGCGTGACGATCCGCCTGGTCTCCGACGTCGCGAGCACCTACCTGTTGCTGCGGGACGTAGACGCCCGTCTCACCATCGCGGAGCGAACCCGGCTCGGACGAACGGACAGCCTGAACATCATCCAGGCGCGTTTCGAGAAAGGCACCATCCCGGAGCTCGACGTCAACCAGGCACAGATCGAGCTGGCCATTGCCGAAGTGGCGACGGCGAGCTTTGAGCGCCAGGTGGTGCAAACCGAGAACGCGCTGCGCGTGCTGCTCGGGCGCTACCCGGGGGCCATCGACCGGGGGCGGCCTCTAACCCGAATAATTCATGAAGAAGTCGCGTTCCTGAATTGAAGAAGGCCCCAGTTGCGGTAGAAACGTGTTGCGACACGCGTTTCCCCTCAACAAGGGCCCCTTCATGAAGCCGGATACTACCGCACAGACTGTCACCTT
>JAAETT010000660.1 GCA_024228115.1 bacterium | reverse complement strand
GTCAAGTCAATCCGATACCGCTTCTTCGACATACGGGCCCCATGAATCGGCCCGCGACACGGCGAGAACCGATTGGCTGCGGGGGACGCAGTGCTTAGCATGACAACACTTCCGCCTTTGGTCGATACAAGGGACTAGCCCCCTGTTTCGCGAACCGCCCACGAGATCGCGAGTTCCGACGGGAAGTTACGGCAAGAGCGGCCCTCTCTTATCTTGCCGTAGATCGCGGGCAACTTGCCGAGGGGAAACGGTCTCCACCGGCTCCCAATGTTCTCCTGCTGTTCGCCCGAGCTGCTTCGGAGGAGCTGTTCTTTGGCGTAAGGTGCGGGCTTCGCTCGGATCGGTCTACGGCAAGATAAGAGCAAGTCTGTTGCGCCCCAAGTACCCGATTTCGTGGCGATTCCAATGAAGGGGTGGCGACAGCGCGGTTCGCGAGTGACTTGCGACTGACTCACTTCGAAGCGCAGCTCTGGCGTGGTGAGCTGGGTCTATCTCGGCTCCGCGTCGAGCCGAGTCGGCTCTTCGAGCACCGCAAGGATCTCCGTCGCGCAGAAGATCCGATTGCGCTTTGCCTCGCCGACCTGCTGCATGACACCGGCCTCGACCAGTCTCTCGATCGCACGCTGAGCGGTCGTGTACGCGACGTCGAGCCGCTCGGCCGCCCGCTTCACCGTCCAGTACGGGTTCTCCGCCAGGAGGTCGACCAGCTTCGGTACGGCAGTCGACGCAGACCCGGCCGCTAACGTCCGCCAGCCAGTCACGAACTCGTTGATCCGCTCGGCACGCCGCACCGCGTCTTCCGCCTGCCACGCGACGCCGCGCAGGAAGTAGAGCAGCCAGCCCTGCCAGTCGCCCTCGTCTCGGACCGCTTGAAGCCGCCGGTAGTACTCCGGGCGCGTCGCTTCGAAGAACGCGCTCAGGTAAAGCAATGGGGTTGGCAGGATGTCGCGCTCCACCAGAAAGAGCGTGATCAGAAGCCTCCCTACGCGCCCATTTCCGTCCAGGAAAGGATGAATCTCCTCGAACTGATGGTGGGCTAGCGCGATCTGGACGAGCGGCGGGAGCGTTCGGTCGTGGAGGAAGGATTCCCACTCGCCGAGCAACTGCGGGAGTTCGTTCCGAGGCGGCGGGACGAACGTGGCATCCTCGACCCCGCACCCGGGCGGCCCGATCCAGTTCTGGACGCGCCGGAATTCTCCCGGATGGGCGTCGCCGCCTCGCACGCCGTCCATCAGCCGAGCGTGCAGCTCCCGGACCAGGCGGAGCGAGAGGGGCAGCTCGGCCAGGCGCGCGATCCCGTACTCCAGAGCCATCACGTGGTTGGCGACCTCGCGAAGGTTGGCAGAGCGGCGCGCAACCGAAGCCCCGGCCTCCACCGCCAACAGCTCACCGAGAGTCGTCTGGGTCCCTTCGATCCGGCTCGAGAACTCAGCCTCTTTGTGCGCAAAGAGATGGGCGATCTGGCGCGCACTGGGGAGCCATTTCGCCGCACCGTGAAGCTGGCCGACGGCACGGTCCGCGGCCGAAAGGGCGGCAGCGAGCTCTGGCTTCCAATCGAGCGCTGCGCTCCTGGCAGCGTCTCGGTTCCCAAGGGGGAAATAGATGCCTTCAGCCATGACTCAATATTAGCGAAATCGACTAGAATCGAAATCAGTGATGGATCTAGTTCAGTGCTCGACAACAAGAGTGGTGCCGGGGCGTGAATCCGGCATATTTCTCCTTCGCAGAGGGACCTAATTCGTTGACATTCGCCTTCTAGGAAGGAGATTATATTTCCGTGCTGCCCGATCCGCCTCGCGCTTTCGATGCCCTCCTCGATGAGAAGCTGGCAGACTCCCTCGTGGCGCCCGTGCCCGAAGCGACGCCGCGACGGGTTTCCGGAACGGTCCATTTTCCCGGGAAGGCCACGGCAGTGGTGGGCATGCGCCGAGCCGGCAAGACCACCTTCCTTCACCAGCTGCGACGCGAGCGGCTGGAGGCCGGGACAGAGCGGTCGGCACTGCCCTATGTGAACTTCGAGGACGAACGCCTGGCGGGTCTGACCGCCGAGCACCTGCACCCG
Source organism: bacterium (assembly GCA_024228115.1). Classification (NCBI taxonomy): domain Bacteria; species bacterium. The sequence goes on along the minus strand of JAAETT010000660.1, from coordinate 6,567 downwards.
TTGGTGGAGCACTACTACCGTCGCTACCCGGAGGCGCGCGGCAGCAAGACCGTGACGTGGTGCTTCGACGAGATCCAGGTCGTTCCGGGCTGGGAGCGCTTCATCCGACGGCTCCTCGATGCCGAGCGGGTGGAGGTCTTCGTGACCGGCTCCTCTGCCGCCCTGCTTTCCCGTGAGATCGCCACCGCACTGCGAGGTCGGGCATGGGAGGTGCTTCTCCATCCCTTCAGCTTCGAGGAAACTCTACGGCACCAGGGAGTTGCACCCCCCGCGCGCCCAGATTTCCTGGCCTCGAAGGATCGCTCGGCCTTGGAGCGCGCCTTCCTCGGGTACCTGGAGGTGGGAGGGTTTCCGGAGGCCCAGGGGCTCGACGTCGCCACCCGCCGCCAGCTTCTGCGCGACTACGTGGACGTGGCCATGCTGCGCGACGTGGTCGAGCGCCATGGCGTCACCAACGTCGCGGGCTTGCGCTGGCTCGTCCGCCATCTTCTCGGCAACGCGGCGGGCCTCTTCAGCGTGGAGAAATTCTACGGAGCCCTGAAGTCCCAGGGCCTTTCTATCTCAAAGGACACGGTGCACCAACTCCTGGGTCATCTCACCGATTGTTTCCTCGTGCGCACCGTATGGCTGGAAGCCAAGTCGGAACGCCAGAGAATGGTGAATCCCCGCAAGGCCTACCCGGTCGACCCGGGCCTGATCCCCGTCTTCGACCGCACGGGCCGCGCAAACACCGGCCATGCCCTCGAGACTGCTGTGATGGTGGAGCTGGAACGCCGGCGCTGCGAGGTGACGTACGTCCGTACGCCCGAGGGTCATGAGGTGGATTTCCTGGCGCGCTTCCCAGACGGGGAAGAAGAGCTGATCCAGGTATGCGCCGAGGCTTCCGACCCGGCGACGGCAGAGCGGGAGCTGCGTGCCCTCGAAGGCGCCAGCGCTCTCCACCCGCAAGCCACCCAGCGGCTCCTGTTGCTGAACCGCGATTCGGTACCTCAGGCAGTCCCGGAAGGAGTGATCGTGCAGCCCACCTATGAATGGATGCTCCCCGCCGACGACGCTCCCGGGGTGGCGGAATACGGCGCGAGATTGAGGTCAGCGAGATGATCTTTGAGACCCTTCCGTTCGAGAACAAGACCAAGGGATTGCCCGCGGCGATCACTGAGAGGTCGCTCCAATGAAAGAGATTCGAGGCCTCGCGAAGAACATTCGGGCTCTGCTGAGTGGAGCCAAGTTCGCGATCGACTACTACCAGCGCGAGTATCGCTGGGAAACGAAGCAGGTCGCGGAACTCATCGACGACCTGGCCGAGAAATTCCTGGAGAGGCACGAGGAGGGAAACGAGCGCAGTGCGGTCGAGCAGTACGGCCACTACTTCCTCGGCTCCATCATCATCAGCGACAAGGAGGGCCACAAGTTCATCATCGACGGGCAGCAACGCTTGACGTCGTTGACCCTGATCCTCATTCACCTCTACCGCCAGCTCGAGGACGAAGACCAGAAGAAGGAGATCGCCAATCTGATCTTCTCTTACAAAGTGGGCAGGCGCTCCTTCAACCTGGACGTGCCCGAGCGTACTGCCTGCATGGAGGCGCTCTTTACCGCAGAGCCGTTCGAGGAGAACGGTCAGCCTGAATCAGTAGTCAACATCGTCAGTCGGTTCCAGGACATCGAAGAGTCCTTTCCAGAGGAGCTCACGGGCGAGGCACTGCCCTACTTCGCCGACTGGCTGATCGAGAACGTCCACCTGGTCGAAATCACAGCATATTCGGACGCCGACGCTTATACCATCTTCGAGACGATGAACGACCGCGGGCTGTCGCTCACGCCGACCGATATGCTCAAGGGCTACCTGCTCGCCAACATCACCGATGCGGAACGTCGCAACGAGGCCAGTCAGACGTGGCGCAAGCAGATCGCTTCCCTTCAACAACTGGGCAAGGAAGAAGATGCCGATGCCATTAAGTCGTGGCTGCGGAGCCAGTACGCGCAGAGCATCCGCGAGCGAAAACGTGGCGCTCAACCTCGTGATTTCGAACTGGTCGGCACCGAGTTCCACCGGTGGGTGCGCGACCACGAGCAGGAGCTGGGTCTCTCGGACAGTGCCGCCTTTGGCCGCTTCATTGGGCATGATTTCGCGTTCTATGGCCGTTGGTATGAGCGCATCCGCCACGCAGCAGAATCCCTTACGGAGGGGCTGCAGGCGATTCACTTCAACGCCCAGAGCAACTTCACCCTACAGTACCCTGCGCTACTTGCACCTCTCCAGCGCAGCGACAGCGAGAGCGAGATCCTCCGCAAACTGCGCATCGTCTCGTGCTACATCGACATCTTGATCGCCCGCCGCGTCTGGAACTGGAAAGCAACCAGTTACTCGGCGATGCAGTACAACATGTTCCAGCTGGTGATCCTCCAGATTCGCGCAAAGCCGGCACGCGAGCTGGCGGCCATCCTGACCGAGCGCCTCGACGCCGAGGAGGAGACCTTTGGCAGCAACGATCGGTTCCGCCTTCACGGGATGAACGGAAAGCAGATCCACCGCCTGCTGGCGCGCATGACGGACTACATCGAAACGCGGTCGCGCCAGACGTCACGCTATTCAGAGTACATCCAGCGGCGAGGGAAGAATGGCTACGAGGTCGAGCACATCTGGGCCAACCATCCGGAACGTCACGAGGACGAGTTCAGCCACACCTCCGACTTCGCCGAATATCGCAACCGGATCGGAGGCCTGCTGCTGCTGCCCAAGAAGTTCAATGCCAGCTATGGCGACCTGGCCTACACGGACAAGCGCGCGCACTACCATGGGCAGAACCTCCTGGCCCAGAGCCTCTTCGAGAAGACCTACGATCACAATCCGGGGTTCCAGAAGTTCCGTGACGAATCCGGCCTGGCGTTTCGTCCACATGCCGAGTTCAAGAAGGCCGATCTCGACGCGCGGCAGGAGCTCTACCGCCAGATCGCCGAGCAGATCTGGAACCCGGAGATCCTGATGCGGGAGGCCGAGGCATGATCGCGCGATGGCGAGTAGCCGCGACCACGGAGTGGACGAACCGATGGCTCTGAAGAAATCCGACCTGTACTCATCCCTCTGGGCCTCGTGCGACGAGCTGCGCGGTGGCATGGATGCCAGCCAGTACAAGGACTACGTGCTGTTCATGCTGTTCATCAAGTACATCAGCGACAAGTACGGCAACAGCACCGACTTCGCCCCGCCAGTCACGATTCCCAAGGGAGCGAGCTTCGAGGACATGATCGCCCTCAAAGGCAAAAGCGACATCGGCGACAAGATCAACATCCAGATCATCCAGCCGCTGATCGACGCCAACACGCAGCTCGCCCGCAGCGACTTCCCTGACTTCAACGACCCGAACAAGCTCGGAGAGGGCCAGGCGATGGTTGATCGCCTGACCAACCTGATCGGCATCTTCCAGAAGCCCGAGCTGGACTTCTCGCAGAACCGCGCCGACCACGACGACATTCTCGGCGATGCCTACGAGTACCTGATGCGTCACTTTGCTACAGAGAGTGGCAAGAGCAAGGGGCAGTTCTACACGCCCTCCGAGGTCAGCCGCGTCATTGCCAAGGTGATCGGTATCTCACCGGACAACACGAAGGCGTCCACCACCGCCTACGACCCGACCTGCGGCTCGGGCTCGCTACTCCTGAAGGTGGCCGCCGAGGCGGGCAAGCGCATCACACTCGAAGGGCAGGAGAAGGACGTGACCACCGCGGGCTTGGCTCGCATGAACATGATCCTGCACGATTTCCCCACGGCCAACATCCTCTCCGGCAACACCCTGGCTGCGCCCAAGTTCAAGGACGGCGAGCAGCTCCGCACCTACGACTACGTCATCGCCAATCCGCCGTTCTCCGACAAGACCTGGACCACCGGCCTCACTCCATTGAAGGACCCGTTCCAGCGCTTCGCCTGGGGGGAGCCGCCCGCCAAGCAAGGTGACTACGCCTACCTGCTGCACATCATCCGCTCGATGAAGGGCGCGGGAAAGGCTGCTTGCATCCTGCCCCACGGCGTCCTCTTCCGCGGCAACACAGAGGCCACGATCCGCGAGCAGCTCATTCGCTCGGGCTACCTCAAGGGCATCTCGGCCTGCCTGCCAACCTCTTCTATGGCACCGGTATCCCCGCCTGCATCGTGGTGCTCGACAAGGAGAACGCCACCGCCCGCAAGGGCGTATTCATGATCGACGCCTCCAGGGGTTTCATCAAGGACGGGAACAAGAACCGCCTGCGCGAGCAGGACATCCACCGGATCGTCGATGCCTTCACCAAGCAGGCCGACGTTCCTCGCTACGCCCGCATGGTGCCGCTGGCCGAGATTGGCGACTCGAAGAACGACTTCAACCTCAACCTGCCGCGCTACATCGATGGTGCCGAGCCCGAAGACCTTCAGGACATCGACGGGCACCTGCGCGGCGGTATCTCGGAGCGTGATCTCGACGCGCTCGTCGCATACTGGAAAGTACTCCCCACGGTGCGCGCCGCGCTGTTCGAATCCGCCGGCCGCCCCGCGTACGCCCAACTGAAGTTGCCGCTCGCCGAAGTGAAGCTCGCCATTCTCGGCCACGCCGAGTTCGCCGCCTTCCAACAGACGGTGACAGAGCTGTTCGCCGACTGGCGCAAGACCGCGACGCCGTGCCTCACCGGGTTCGACAAGGACGGACACCCGAAGGCGCTGATCGAGATCATCGCCGAAGATCTACTCGACACCTTCCGCCAAGCGCCGCTGGTAGACGCCTACGACGTCTACCAGCACCTCATGGACTACTGGGCTGAGACCATGCAGGACGACGCCTACCTGATCACCGCCCACGGCTGGGTGAAGGGCGCGCAGTCCCGGGAGATCATTCGGGTCAAAGACAAGAACAACAAGCTCGTCTGGCCGGAGCCGCACGACTATTTGAAGGGGAAGCGGCGCTTCAAGTCGGACCTTGTCTCCGCGCCAATTCTCGTCGCCCGGTACTTCGTCGTCGAGCGTGATGTCATCGAAGCACTCGACAACGAATTCGCAACGCTCCAGCAAAAGCTCGACGAAATGCGAGAGGAGAACAGCGGCGAGGATGGGCTGCTTGCCGAGGTGATCGAGGGCGAGGGCGACAAGTCGAAGATCACCGTGAAAGCCGTGAAGGCGCGGCTGAAGGAGATCGGCAAGGATCCCCTCTACGCGGACGAGCGGGCGGCGATCGAGTCGTACGCCGACTTGTTGGCTCAACAGACCAAGGCAAAGGCCAAGCGCAAGGCCGCACAAGAAGACTTGGACAAGAAGATTGACGCGAGGTACCCCAAGCTCACAGAGGCTGAGATCAAGACGCTGGTCGTGGACGACAAGTGGATGACGCGTCTGTCAGCCGCGGTGCAGGGCGAATTGGATCGTGTTTCTCAGACCCTCACGGGCCGCATCCGTGAGTTGGCTGAACGCTACGCCAAGCCGCTTCCGAAGCTCACCGAGGAAGTGGCGACGCTTGCCTCTCGGGTGGGCGAACACCTCAAAAAGATGGGGGCGCTATGGATGTGAAGCTCGGATATAAGCGCACGGAGGTGGGGGTCATTCCAGAGGATTGGGAGGTTACCACGGTCGGTCAGCAGTTCTCCGTTCAGCTTGGGAAGATGCTCGATGCCAAGAAAAACGTCGGAGTCGTGAAGCCCTATCTTGGAAACAAGGCGGTCCAGTGGAATCGGATCGACATTGCCGACCTTCCAACCGTCCCTTTGTCTCCCTCGGACCTACAGAGATTTCGCCTGGAGAAAGGTGATCTCTTGGCGTGCGAGGGTGGTGAAGTCGGTCGGGCCGCGATCTGGGATGCGGCGCTTGATGAGTGCTATTACCAAAAGGCTCTTCATCGCTTGCGGCCGCTCCATGACTTCGATCCCAGGCTCATGGCGGCCATTCTTCGCCAATGGTCTGACCGGGGAATGCTCGCCAACTACGTGACTCAGACAAGCATCGCGCACCTTCCGCGTGACAAGTTCATCAAGGTTCCGATTCCTCGGCCGCCGATCCCCGAACAACGCGCGATTGCGACGGCATTGAGCGATATGGATGCGCTGCTGAGCGGACTGGATCGGCTGATCGCCAAGAAGCGCGACCTCAAACAGGCAGCCATGCAGCAACTCCCTACCGGCCAGACCCGCCTGCCCGGCTTCCGCGGGGATTGGGAGGTGAAGCGATTGGGGGATGTGTTCGCAATCTCGACCGGCACCAGCAAGAGTGCGTTCGCAACCGCCGAGGGTGACTACTGGATCTGTGACATGGGTTCAGTCTCCTCCAATGGGCGCCTAATCGTGTCGAAACGCACCAACCATCGAGGTGACCTCCTCAATAGTGGTGATCTTGTTATGCCCAAGGACGATATTGGGGGCGGCAAGATCATCGGCAAGGTCGGCTATATCGATGCCAATCACACTTACGTTCTAGCCCGAATAATTCATGAAGAAGTCGCGTTCCTGAATTGAAGAAGGCCCCAGTTGCGGTAGAAACGTGTTGCGACACCCGTTTCCCCTCAACAAGGGCCCCTTCATGAAGCCGGATACTACCGCACAGACTGTCACCTT
>JAAETT010000659.1 GCA_024228115.1 bacterium | reverse complement strand
CATAATTTCGATGATTCTTCGCCGATTTGAATAATTCTTTTTTCGTTGACTTGGAAATTCGATGGGGATTCCAAATCCGATATCGTACTTTCCCTCAAATAACTTCCGGACCACAAAACATGACGATTTTGGCATTTTTAAACTAAAGCATAATTTCGTTATTTCTTGATTGATGTGAATAATTCTTTTTTCGTGGACTTGGAAATTCGATGGGGATTCCAAATCCGATATCGTACTTTCCCCCAAATGACTTCCGGACCACAAAACATGACGATTTTGGCATTTTTTAATTAAAGCATAACTTCGATGATTCTTCGCCGATTTGAATAATTCTTTTTTTCGTTGACTTGGAAATTCGATGGGGATTTCAAATCTGATATTGTACTTTCCCCCAAATGACTTTAGGACCACAAAGGTCCAATATTCCTTAATTTTGTTGTCTCTGGACCGATTTGAATAATTTTTTTTCTTTGACTTGGAAATTAGATGGTGATTCCAAATCCGATATTGTACTTTACCTCAAATGATTCTCTGAACCACAAAAGTTTGTAATAATGATTGGTTGTAAGATTAATTCAATATTAGTCTGATAATCTGATATCTTGAACTTCGTTTTTATGAATGTTGTCATTCTTGTTTTTTTATAAACACCCTAAAGAGATAAAAAAAATCTTAAATATTTTCCTATAAACATTGAAATGAACATATTGTTACTTGTTTAGAAATAGCCTATACAGTATACATGTAAAAAGTCATATATAGCTTCCTATTAACATTTATTAGTAAGATTAATT
>JAAETT010000658.1 GCA_024228115.1 bacterium | reverse complement strand
GCACTGCCTCATGCTCCAACCAGAACCGGTCCCGCTCGGTCGGCTCTTGCGTCGCTCCCATCGGTACCCTCCATCTCTTGACGGAGACCACCCTCGCTCAGCCCACCGCGATCCGAAACATGGGGTTCGCTGACCGCTTACATATGTCTCGTTGCCCTCGTCCTCCTCAATTCGAATTTTGTTGCCAAAAGCATCCGCAAACTGACGCCGCGTGTGAGATTCGGGGTCCGTGACCGAGGAGACTAGTCGTCGAGCGTCTATCTCGTAGTCGTAGAGCCAGGTCCTTCCTGCTCCGCCCGGCTCTTGGCGCATTGTGAGACGGTCAAGTGCATCGAACTTGCGAATCTTCACGTGGGCCGAATTCCCAGTGAAGAAGGGCAGTGATTCTCGCACTGGGCGCCCGAGGCCGTCGTAGCCGATTGTGCGTTCAATGGTGGATCCAGCGGGGCCGTCTGTCACCTTTCGGATGGTTCGTCCGAAGCCATCAAGGTAGGTTCGCTCCGAGCGGCTCACTCCCGCACTGACACTCTCGGTGACTTCCGCCCAGCTGGCCAGTGGCGTGTCATCGTAGGCGAACGTCTTCTCAGCGACGATGGTCGGCGCTCCGCCCTGACTCGGCACTTGCTGCACCCACTCGGCCAGCGGTCGCCCGAACTCGTCGTAGCAGCGAAGTGTCTGTGCACCGTTCGCATCTGTGACCTTCGCGGAAAGACCACCTGCATCGGGATAGTTCACGCCGGAATACAAGCTCTCGCAGGCATCATCCGAGGCGTAGGAAAAACTCACAGAACGACCCGCTTGCAACAGCAAGAGAACTCATCGAGTGGTATGAGCCGGACGTCCTGGTCACTGAAGACGGCCGGGGGCCTGGTTCAAGGCGAGGTGGTGCTGTGATGAGTCGCCTGCGATCTGTTGTCGCGCTGGTCAGGAGGAAAAGCCTCCGAACGGAACGCTACTCACAGAGAGATGTGAGAGCATGTTTTTCCAAGTACGGCGCGAAAACGAAGGAGGAGATCGCAGCAGTGATCGCCCGAGAGCTCCGCGAGCTTGCACCCAAACTCCCAGGAAAGCGAAAGCCCTGGAAGAGTGAGGACGAACGGCTTTGGATTTTCGACGCTGCGTCCCTCGCACTGACGTTCTTCTTCTGCGAAAGCAGGAGGGAAGAGGAGTAGAAGGCGCCTCGTTTCCTCCCTGAGTGGCCTGCCGGAATGACCCGGCCTGCCACTTTCGGGGGAAACCGATGCACGAAGAAAGGAAACGTTCCCGAATCCGGGCGGCGAATGATTCGCTAACAGGGTGCTGAAAAACCCCGTGCTTCACTCCTTCAAATGGTAGAAAAGAGACGGGGGTAGAGGGAATGCGGGGAAGCGATCGAGAGCAGGGTTCGATGTTCAGCTACGTAGCGCTGGAAGACCGGATTCCGGCGGATCATCCGCTCCGACCGATGCGGGCCATGGTGGACGAAGCCCTCTCTGCCAACAACAATGAGACACCCGACCCATCCAGAATTACTGTAGGGCGATGGAAGGTGTTTCAAGATGATCAACGATACGAATCCGCCTCAGCCGGCCCCCG
>JAAETT010000657.1 GCA_024228115.1 bacterium | reverse complement strand
TCAAGTCAATCCGATACCGCTTCTTCGACATACGGGCCCCATGAATCGGCCCGCGACACGGCGAGAACCGATTGGCTGCGGGGGACGCAGTGCTTAGCATGACAACACTTCCGCCTTTGGTCGATACAAGGGACTAGTCCGGATGACGCGTCTCGAAGGAAAGATCGCGATCGTCACGGGAGCCGCTCGTGGAACCGGCGCAATGGTTGCCCGGTTGTTCGTCGAAGAGGGCGCGCGCGTGCTCCTGGCCGATGTCAACGAGGAGCAAGGTCGCGAGACGGCGAGGGCGTTGGGCGAAGCGGCGATTTTCCAGCGTCTCGATGTCTCCTCCGAGGACGATTGGAGGCATGCCATCCAAGCGGCCGAGGAACGCTTCGGAGCGCTTCATATCCTCGTGAACAATGCCGGGATCCTCCACATGGCGGCCCTGGAGGACACGAGCCTCGCCGACTACGAGCGGGTGATTCGTGTGAACCAGGTCGGAACCTTTCTCGGCCTGCGTGCCGGCACACCGGCCCTCCGCACAGCGGGAGGCGGATCGATCGTCAACGTCTGCTCGGTGGACGGAGTTTCGGCCAAGAACGGCGAGATCGCCTACGCGTCCAGCAAATGGGCCGTGCGCGGGCTTACCCGGGTCGCGGCCCTGGAACTCGGCAAATGGGGAATCCGCGTGAATGCCGTCTGCCCCGAGCAGGGCAGCACCGAGATGATCGCGCCCCAGATCCTCGAGGGCGTCGATCCCGCGCTGGCTCAATCCTTCATGCACCCCTTCCTCGCGTATCAGCGCGAGCGAAGCGTGGAAGACCGGATCCGCGACATTGCCAACATGATCCTGTTCCTCGCCTCGGACGAGAGCCTCTCTTGCACCGGCGCGGATTTCCGCGTCGACAGTGGAAACACGGCGGGGAAGAAGATCAAGGGCATTCCAGGCTATTGAGATGTCGAATCGCCCCACCCGCCAAGCCGAGAACAGCGCGGGCCTTGGCGTGGTCATGAGCCTCCGACTTCGGTACCTCAAGGCCGTGCGAGTCGTTCTTCTCGTCGTTTTCGCGGTATTCACGGCAGGCTGCGAGCGGCCGGAAGCCCAGCCTCCGGAGGCGGTACCTGACGGGCTTCCTTCCATTCGCGGCACGCTGCGCATCGCCAGCTATGGGCCTGACGCACGCGACGAAGGGGCTTCCGGGTGGGTCCACCACCAGCGATGGGTGCGCGGCGAGAGCTACCAGGGCGTCGAAGACAACGACCTGCGGGGCTTCCTGGACGGTCGTTTCGTCTATGGATGGAACCAACCGGGACAGATCCACTCCCGCGTTGGACGGCGGCCCACCAAGCCTCGATTTGGCGAGACGGAGCTCTTCCGCACGCTTCAACGCTGGGATGCGGTGACACTCCCAACAGAGGCGCAGGTTCTCGAAGCCAGTCTGGTGATGGAGGTCGAAGACGGCCCCGCCAGGCCGCTGGATGTGCTCCTCTACTCCGTGAACCCGGATTGGAATCCCGGGCAGGGCGGTACGCAGCGGGACAACACCTCTCCGCCGCGGGCCGGCGAGGTGTGGTGGAACGAGATCGCCCATGATGAGCTTTCGTGGGGCATGCCGGGTGTCGGTTTCGCTTCCGACCAGCACCCCCGAGCGGATACACCGGCGATGGCTTTGGCAGAAGCCCCATGGGTACCCGACCAGAGGCAGCTTCGATTCGAGAGCGATGCCTTGCGCGCGTACACCCAGGAACAAACCCGCCGCGGCAAACCGCTTCGTTTCCTGGTGAAGCTCTCGGATGCGTTGGAGGACGACGCTGGGGCACTGCTCTATCTGTATACCGCCAACCATGGGGATGTGCGGAATTCATCCCGTCGGCCCATCCTCTCCCTCGCCTGGGCGGCGCCATCGGCGAGGGCCCGCCAGGAGCATCGGGTGCATCTGGAAGCCGGTCGCGTGGCGACGTTTCCCCGCATCGAGCTGAACGGAGAGACGACGCTGGCTGTGAGTTTCGAGGCGACCGGAGCTTCGGGCCGCCCAACGCTGCAAGTGCGCGGAGGGCGAGGGGAGTCCATCTCGGAGTGGATTTCCGCGGAGCATCCCGTCGAACTGCCCGGAAGAGGTTGGGATTGGGCGGAGGTCCGTATTCTCGCCGTCCGTGATCCGATCGAGCTAGGCAGCACTTTCGAGACGAGTCTTCACGATACCTGGGTGCGCACGGCAGCACCCCAGGAGCAGCGCGTCGTGTTCGTATTCGAGGCGCCTCGAGGTGAACGATTCGAAGTGCTCGCCGACTACCGCGGAGACTACACCTGGCAGGTTTCCTTCACGCCCGACGAGATCGGCCGCTGGCGCTACCGGTTCCACGAGTCGTTCCTGAAGGAGCCCTACGACAGTGAAGAAGGCGTGTTCGACACGGTCGTGCTCGATCGGGCCAATGCGCGTCGTCAGCTTTCGGCGCTCGCCGACCGCCTGCGCGAGAATGCAGGCGCGACGGACGACGCCCCCTCGCCCTGGGCCGAGAGCTTCTGGCGGCTCGAGAGGGCCGCCATGCAGCTGGAGACGCCGGAATCGTTTGCGTCTCCGTCGGGCCGAGAGCTCTTCGATGTCTTGACCGAAGTACGCACGATTCTCTCGAACCGCAAGGTGCCCCGCGTGCTGAAGCCGTCACCGATGAAGCGGGAGTGGGGGAACCAGGCTCCCTAGCTTCCGCCAGCTTCCCGCGCAGACAGGGCCCGGCGGCGTACGCGCTCCAGATAGGACGAAGGCGGGAAGAAGCTCAAGGTCAGGGCCAGCGCTGCGAGGGGCGCAATCGCCACGAAGAGGATCGCGACGAATCGGAGCATCGCGACCGCAAGCTCGGTACCGAGGAGTCGGGCGTCGGGTTCGCTTCCAAGGGCGAGAATGGCGACCAATCGAATTGCGAGCGCGACAAGCGGCAACGCAGTCACCGCACCGGTCCAGATCGACCAGAGCAGGAAGCGGTTCGTCACGACCGGATCGGCCAGGCCCAGGCTGTCGCGCCTGCGCATGGCCCGCCAGTAGCGCAGGGATTCGTAGAATGCCCAGGAGGTTGGAAGGAGACGAGCAAAGTTCGTCGCCACGATCGAATACGAGTTCTCGATGCTCGCGTAGCCACCCATCAAGGTGTGGGCACTGGTTGCGATGATCGCAACGATGACGCTCCCGGCGAACACTCGCGCACCCTCTTGCGAGGGATGGAAGACGCGCAGGGTGAAGATCGTCATGGCGATCGTGCCCGAGGCGAACGCAAGATGACCGACGACGTTGATCGGGAAGGCGAGCTCGGGCGCGGTCGCCAATAGCGAACTCCCGAGCACACGCGCCGAGAGGCCGATGGCCGCGCCCGTGAAGTAGAGGCCGCCCCAGAGCTCGGGCGCCTGGCGCGTCCGGGAGGCGAGTTTCAACAGCCGGATTCCCGGTGCGATGAACAGGAGGAAGATGAGAAGAGGGCCCATGTAGATCATCGATTCGACACCCGTGGCATCTCGTCGGAAACTACCGGGTGGGGGTTGAGCAGAAGCGCCAGCAGCCCCAGGCCTTCAGAGCAACGTGTCCAGAACGGCGAGCGCAGAGCTCGGATCGGCCTCTACGAGCACGCCGCGGATTCCCAGGGCTTCGGCAGCGTGGACGTTGTTTGCGTAGTCGTCGAGAAAGAGGGCTTCATCGGGCGCAACGCCGAGTCGTTCGAGTGTGAGATGGAAGATGCGTGGGTCGGGCTTTCGAATTCCGACCTCACTCGAATCGACCACGACATCGAAGAGTTCGTCGACCGGCAGCAACTTTCGCCATACGGGGCTGAACTCCTTCACATTGTTCGTCACGAGGGCAGTCTGGAAATCCTTGGCGCGCAAATTGCGGACGCGATCCATCAGATCCGGCCGTGCGCTGCTGTGATCCATCGAGCCGAAGAGCTGGAATAGATCTGCTTCGACGCCGCGCTCCCTTCCCAGGGCCATGATCCCGTCGCGCGCCTCGAGGAAGCCGAGTTCGCCGCGTTCCAGGCGGTGCCAGGGGTGGTCGGTGTCCGCGTCGTAGGGGCCGAACACGATTTCCATCAGCATCCCGGGTTCCGCACCGAGGTCATCTGCCAGCGCATCGAGCGCGCCAAAGGGCGAGGGGGTGAAAACGCCACCGAAATCGAAGAGCACCGCACGAATCTGCATGGTCGAATGCTACCGAAGTTGGGAAAGCGGCTTCTTCTTTCGGGTTCTCAGGAGTCGGCAGTCTCTACGCAGCTGCGAGGCGAAGCCCTTCACCTGGCTCCAGGAATGGGCATTCGAGCCGCCTTGGCACACCTCCTGCAGCTTTCGGACACCGAGGGCTTGCTGGAGGAAATGATGTCCGAATCAAAACCCGCCGTGCGGTCGCGCACCCGTCTTGCTGCATTGTTCGCGCTGACACTTCTCCTGGGTGCCGCGGACTGCGATTCCAGCTCCGACAGCGCCCGGCGTCGCGCGGATACCCCGCTCACGACGACTCAGGCAGTTCTGGTCACGGAAGAAATGTTGATCGAAGAACCCGGACCCGGACCGGCGCCCGCGGTTCCGGAACCCGGTGCCGCTCTCGTCTTCGGCGTGGGCGCCCTGATTTCGCTGCGCATGCTGCGGTGTCGGTCGATTCGCTAGGGAAGACCCGGGCCTTTTCATCGAACCATGGCGATCCCCGGCCAGTTCCTCTGGGCCGCACCGCCGGACGGCCACGGCTTCGATTCCCTTTGCGTCTCGGCCCGGGAAGGAACATCCTCTCTCACTGGCCGAAGAGGGGGTCCCGATGAAATCCGGTGCTGGGCTGCTGAGAGGTGAGATCAGGACCGATCCGTTGGCGATGCGTGATCTCGGCCAGACGCGGGTGCTCGATGGTTGGAGGTTGATCTGATGCCGCCGCAGGATTTCGAAACCGGCCCTGGACCCATCGATCGACCTGGTGGGAGCGGGGCTCTCCGCGCAGTCGGAATCGTTCTCGTCGCGCTCGGCGGCGCGGTCGTGCTGGTTTGCGCCGGAGGTGCCTACTGGTTGTCGCAGAACGAGTCGGTTCGGGAAGGCTTCGATGCTCTCGTCGCTGCCCGGGACGCACCGGGCGCCGAAGAGCTGCGAAGCGCGGGCTGTGATGAAGCCATGATCATGGAGTCCGCCGTGTTCCTGGATCTGGCCGAAGGGTTCGCGGACATGTTCGGCGAAGAGCTCGTTGAGGAAGAGGATCGCGAGGAGTTGGAAGGCATTCCCTCGGTGTTCGTGGTCTGCACGTTCAACACCACACCGGGGCTCGGCTGCGACGATGTGAGTCGCATCTTTCGCGAGGCGGCCGGGCCGACGGAGCCATTCGTGGCTCAGGTGACGGGCGCAGGAAACAACGATGTCTGCCAGGAGGTGTTCGGTGCCAACGGAGAATCGCTCGGAGATCTCGATGGCTGGGGGGATGGCGCTAGCCCACTTTGACGGATGGGCCGGTGGGAATCATGAGCGCCCGAACAGGTTCTTGCGCCCTTCTTCATCGGGGCCGGTGGTGAGTGCCTTGCGTCCCTCCTTGCCGAGGTCGTAGCCGCGTCGTAGGCCAGGGCGTTCCTTCAGGGCATCGTACCAACGGCGTACGTTCGGGAACTCGCCGGCAAGATCGATGTCGTTGCGCTTGTAGGTGACGACCCAGGGCCAGGTCGCCATGTCGGCGATGGAGTACTCGCCAGCCAGGTACTCGCGCTTTGCGAGCTGTGCATCCATCACGCCGTACAGCCGGCGTGCCTCGCGCCCATAGCGGTCGAGGGCGTAGGGCACCTTCTGGTCGGCGTACAAATTGAAGTGACCGAACTGGCCAAACATCGGGCCGACGCCGCCGATCTGCCAGAAGAGCCACTGCAGTACATCGAAATGGCCCCGGGGATCCTCCGGAAGGAAGCGGCCGCATTTCCTCGCCAGATAGATCAGGATCGCGCCGGACTCGAAGATCGCGATCGGCTCGCCGCCCCCGATGGGATCATGGTCCACGATGGCGGGCATGCGGCCGTTCGGGCTGATGGCCTGGAATTCGGCTTCGAACTGGTCGCCCCGGCCGATGTTGATCCAACGGGTCTCGTAGGGGAGCTCCATCTCCTCCAGGGCGATGGAGATCTTCCAACCGTTTGGGGTGGGCCAGTAGTAGAAGTCGATCATCCAGCCAGGGTACGGCAGCGATTCGCGCGGATGCCCCACCCGCGTTGCGCCTCGTGTTCATGAAAAGAAAGATGATCATCGCCTTGCGGTCCTCCCCGGCGTCACGGTAGAACCGGGGTCCGGCACTTCCGCCCCGCGAAACCTGACGGAGACCCAACCATGCCCGATCCGACAACACCCTCCGGAGGCCTCGAAGGCTTCGCGGTGCTGGTAACCGGCGGAGGTAGCGGGATCGGAAAGGCCTGCGCAGCTCGCCTGGCGGCGGACGGCGCGGCCGTCACGATCTGTGGACGCACCGCAGCGAAGCTCGAGGATGCTGCCAGCCAGATCGAGCAGAACGTCGGCCATGGGGGTAGCGTGCAGGTTGCTGCCGCCGACGTAACGAATGAAGAAGACGTCAGGCGCCTCGTCGCCAGGGCCATGGAGCCGACCGGCGAGCTGAATGGCTGTGTGGCCAACGCGGGCGGGGGCGGGGGAATGGGTCCCTACCATGTTCAGGACACGGACGAATTCTTGCGCGTCCTTCACTTGAACGTGCTTGGCACCCTGCTGTGCGTGAAGCATACCGTCCCTCCGATGGTGGCAGCGGGCGGCGGATCCTTCGTCGGAATGTCGTCGATTGCCGGACATCTTCCGCATCCCTATTTCGGTGCGTATTGCGTGGGCAAGGCGGGCATCGAGGAGATGATGCGCAATGCTGCGAACGAATTCGGAGCAAAGAGAGTTCGCTTCAACGCGATCCGTCCCGGCTTCATCGCCACCGAACTCATGTCGGGAATTCCGCGAGATAGCGCCACCTACGCTTCGTACATCGAGAACACGCCGATGGGGGATGTCGGGCAACCGGAGGATGTGGGGCAGTTGGCCCGCTTCCTGATTGGCAACGAATCGCGTTGGATCACCGGCACCTGCATCAACGTGGATGGGGGGCACGCTCTTCGTCGAGGCCCGGATTTCGGCCCGTTCATCGAGCCCACGCTCGGAAAGAACGTGATGGAAGGGGAGCTTCCGGAGTAGTCCGCGGGCGCGAACGATGGATCGATTCCTACCTCAGCGTTCGCTGACGGAGAAGCCGCCACACGACTGGCCAGGCAAAGAGGAGAGGGTGGCGGCGTTGGCGTTCGCTGAGCTCGATCTTCTTTCCGGCGTGGCGCTCGAGCTTCCAGAGGCCGTAGCTGACCCAATCGTCGAACGTGAAAATGGATTTCACGAGGCCGAGCGTGGACCACGCTTTGCCCAGCCGGCGGCGTCGTCGCCAACGTCGGCGGGCTTTTTCGATCTTCTCATCCGACGCGACGACGAAGCGCAGACCCGCACTTCCAGAAACGGAAACATCTCCCTGGGTTTCGAGTTCGACCAGAGCAAGGTCGAGGAGCGCCGCGTAGCGTTCCGGCGCAGCCTCGTAGAGAGCCCGAATGGTCTCCTCTGACTCTCCGCGAAGCTCGGCCCGGTAGGTTTCCTGAAAGGCTGCGGGCCAGAAGCGCTCCGATGTGACGGGTTTGTCCAGGGTGCCGGGGAGCCAGGCGTGCAGGTGGCCGACGAACGTCTGTACTGCGATTGCGACATCCCGTACGACGGAATCCCGAATTTCTTCACTGCGGTGGTAGAGCAACCGGGCGGGCTGTGCGAAGCGGGCCCACACTCGCGCCTCGGCCCAACGGGGTGCGACCGCCTCCGAGAAGTGGTGGAGCGAAAGCACCGCGACCTTGGCCCGGAGCAGCTTGCCATCGGCCGAATGCTGCAGATAGAAGACATTGGGCGGCAGGATCGCGTTCAGCAGCGCGAACCAGCGCCCGGGGTAGGCGCGTCTGTAGTCGTCCACCAGGACGTAGAAATCGAGCACGCCTTCCGCATTCTGGTTCCGAAGGCATGAGCCGTAGAAGAGCACCGCAGCCGTGGCGTTGCCGAAGCGTCTGACCAGCACGTCGGCGAGGACAGCGGCTTCCGGCGGAGCTGGTGCTGCCAACTCGCTGGCGATTCGTTCCGCCAGTTCGGTCCTCGCCACGTCTTCTTCAGGCTCGCAGGAAATCGACCCGTTCGGGGGCCGTGAGGCGCACCATGCGCTCGCTCTTGGGGTCGAAGAGCTCGCCGTCGAGGATGACGCCGCAATTCAGCCGGAAGTGACCCTCGTGGGCGTTGTGGCTTTCGAAACCGTCGGTGGCTCGGGTCGGGGGGAGGCCTCGAAGGATCTGGGGAAGTGCGCGTCCCACTCCGCGGGCGCCCGTCGTCATCGTCGTCAGGCGGACGGAGCCCGGGCCTTCGCCCCAGAAGGGGCGCATCCGCAAGAACAGTCTTTCCAGGGTGGAGGCGGCGACCACGGTGTAGGCATCCGTACCGGCGAGCTGCGCGTCAAGGGTGAGTTGCACCTTGTCGGGAGTCAGCACACCTGCTCGGCGGCCCGAGAGCAGCTGCGGGAGCAATGTGGCGATCATGACCGAGCCGCCCAACACACCCTGGGCCTTGCCTTTCGGGAAGCTCCGCTGGGTGAGCTTGACTGCGCGGTAGATGGCGCCCGCTCCGAAGAACATTCCGAAGTGGGGCGCACCCTCTCCGACCAGTTCCATTCGCAACACGGGTCGTGAACAGGCACGCGGCCCCAGCTGGCCCTGCCGAGCGTCCTCGAGAAGATGACGCAGAGCCTGAACGGGGGATCGGTTCGCCCCGAAATCGAGGGCGGCCATGTTGGTGCGCCCGCTGCGCAAGGGCGCAACCTTCGGTCGCCAGCCCGGCGTGTGTCCGAGGATCTCCGTCAGCACGCGTTGGAGGGTGCCATCGCCGCCGTTCACGACCAGAAGCTCGATGCCCCGATCCGCAAACTCCGCGACCGTTGCCGGAACTTCGGCGGAGCTCGGTGTTTCGCGATGGAGCAACCCGGCATGACGATCGGCTTCAGCGAGAACCGCATCGGTTCTGCGGCTGCGGCCTCCGGCCTTCAGGTTGGTGAGCACGCCAATCCTGCTCGTCGGGATTCCGGCCTCGTTCATCGGCCTTCCGTTTCGTTCATCCAATGCATCAGCAGTCGGATCCGCATGAGACTTCGGCGGGAGGTGCCGCGACATTCATCGCAGGGGACACCTCATTGAAATAGGTCACATTGGAAACGCCACTGCCCCCGAGCTTCAAGGGGGCCTCGGCTGCCGCCGCAATCTCGAGCTCGAACGGCGCCGTGCTCCACGCGGTCCGCCAACGGATGAAGGGTGCCAAGACCCAGCGAACCGCCGCGGGCAGGTCACGGAGGGGGTCGTAGCGCACCAGGCCGGTACCCAGCTCGAATCGGCCGCGCACACCATTGCCCTCGATCTCGATGGCTTCCGGGATCGGGAAGCCCTGCGGCGCCGGTGCCTCCGCCCAGACGAGCCTCGTCGAAACCCGCTCCGCGATGAGGATTTGGTCCTCCTGTTGCACTCGCAACCAACTCTCGGCGCCGCCCGATGGATCCGTGGTCTCGACCAGGTAGACGCTGGTATCCCCTGCCAGGGTGAAGAGCTCGATGCGTCTCAGCACGAAGGAAGATTCGAGCTTCTCTGCCCAGCGATGGGTCCGGACGAGGCGTCCCTGGACCGTTCGTTCCTGTTTTCCCTCCGTCCAGAGCTGGCCCGTGATCGCGGTTTCCGTGCCGAGCAGATCGAAGCCACGATCCCGGCCCGTGGACTCCGATAGCCGCGTGTCTTCACCGCCTGGCCCGAACGTGAGATCGACGCGTACGCGCTCCTTCCAGATGTGAAGCCGATGGACCGGCCCACGCTGGTCGAGTTCGAGCTTGCCGATGACCATGTGCAGCCGATCGTCGGAGAGTGTCCACTCGCCCCGGGATTTGGCGCCATCGAAGGAATGCACCGTGCCATCGGCTTCGATCAGATGGCCGATGACGGCCGCGTTGGCGTCGCCCAATCCGACGTTGGTGATGCACAGCTCGATCATCAGATGCTCGCCGGTATCGAAGCGAGCGGTCAGGTTCCAGAACTCGGAGCCAAGCTCCGCTTGGGGCATGCGGGCAGCTGCCAGCTCTCCAGGCTCCGCCGGCACGGGTGCCGCGTGAAGGAGAACCAGCCATGCGAGGACGGTGGCGGTTCCGAGGCGCAAATTCACGACGTCCGACCCTCCTCTTCCCACGGCACGACGCCATGTCCGAGCAGTGCCTGCGTGCAAGCGCTCGCCAGGCGGATGACGTGAAAACCGATCGAGGCCAGGGTCCAACCGGCAACGGCCAGCATGCCGAGCGCCGGCAGGCCGGCCAGCGTCGCGGCGCTGAGGAGCACGAGGTTTGGATTCCGCCGAGCGGTGATGCGGCGGAACCAGGAGTCGATGGGGCGGTAGCTATGGATCTCGAAGCCGAAGCCAATCAGGAAGATCCCTTCGAGTACGCGCCCCGCGACGTAGCCCATCACACAGATCGAGGTGGCCAGGGGGACCCACTCTCCGACGAAGCTTGGCGGCATGCCGGCGGCTGCACCGCCGAAGGCCCACCACCAGAACGGCGGGTGGATGAGATCGAGGCCGTGATCGAACACGTTCCCGAACGGACTCGTGCGCAGGGTGACGCGAGCGAGCTTGCCATCCACGGTGTCGAGAAAGGTCATCGCCCAGGCCATCACGAGTCCGATGCCGAGCGCGCCAGACAGAAACGCTCCTACGGTGCCAATGGCGAGCAGCCAGCTCGCGAGGGTGACCGTGTTCGGCTTCACGTCATGGCGGGCGAGAACGCGGGTCGTTGCGAGGGCGGGCCGGGGCCAGAGCGAGCGTGTGACCCAGTCCGTGACGCCCTTGTAGGAAGCATCGAAGAGCTGCTGCTCCAAGCCGGTCGCGCCTTCCGCAGTGACCCGAGCGACGAGCGCCGGCTGGCGTTTGCGCAGCTTGGTGTCGTAGGGATGGACCAGGTCATCCGGCCGTGCCAGGGCGATTCCGTCCGCCAGGGCGGGTTTGCCGTCGCGGATCCAACCCGCGGCCAGGGCGAGTTGGTCGGAACGGATGTGGGCGGCCACCGCAATGGCCCCATCCGCCGGGCGAGAGAGGAGCACCACATCTCGAGTGGTCTTCAACGCTTCGAGAAGGCGTTCGTCGAAGACGAAGTCGCCTCGGAGCACGAGCCAGCGGCGAGCGTGTTCGGCCGGGGGAGGTTGGCTGCCCGTCCACACGACGGCGTCACCGCCGAAGGCACGGCGCAGCCGCTCGGTAGGGCAGATACCGAACAGCTGGGTTTCCACCTCGAGCGGTGTGACCCAGACGCCGGTTGCACTGCTCCGGCGGGGCTGACTTCCCCCATCTTGGGCTCCGGGCACGCGCCCCCTCCTCCCGAACCAGCGGCGGACAGTACCATACGGGTCTGGCAACCGGATGAAGGCGGCCTCGCGCGCCCTTCGGGGCCCTGGCGGCGACCGCCCGGTCGGCCGATCCCTGTTGCGCCCTGGCGGCAGCCGCCCGGTCGGCCGATCCTGATCCCCCGCCGTGCCGCTACTCGCCCACCTCTCGGATCTGCACATCACCTCGCCCAGGTGGCGCAGCGTGGGCGAGATCAGTCCCAAGCGGGTGCTGGGCGCTCTTTCCTGGGGGCTTCGGCGGCGTCACGAGCACCGGCCCGAGGTGTTCGAGGCCCTGCTGCGAGATCTCGAGATGACCGCTCCGGACCGGGTCCTGGTCACGGGTGACGTGACGAACCAGGGCCTCCCGCGTGAGATCGAGGTTGGGAGGCAATGGCTCGAGAGGCTCGGAGGGCCCCAGCGGGTGTTTCTCGTGCCCGGCAACCACGATGTGTACGTCCCCGGCTCGGCCCGGGCGATCGCGGCGGATTGGGGCCCGTTTCTCGCCGGCGACGGTCCATGGATCGGTGAAGAGCGCGTCAGGGTCCGGGTGACCGATGGCGTCGCTTTGGTTGGCGCCGATTCAGCCGTTGCCACACGGGCGGGTCTGGCGACGGGCCGGATCGGCCGGCTGGCTCGCCTCCGCCTGGAGCGCTGCCTGCGAACTCTCGGCCGGCGCGGATTGCAGAGGGTCGTGATGCTGCACCATCCGCCCTGGACCCAAGGGATTTCCGGCCGGCGGGCCCTCGAGGATGCCGCCGCGCTGCAGCATGTGCTGGTGCGCGCGGGGGCCGAGCTCGTGCTCCACGGGCACGTACACCGCCTTGTGTTCAGCCGGTTGAGCGGCCCCCGGCGTTCCATCCCGGTGATCGGCGTGCCCTCGGCCTCGGCACGGGGCGTCAGGGGGAGCGATCGCAGAGCTCGCTACCACCTGCTCCGGCCCCTCTCCGGCGGTGTCTGGGAATTCAAGGCGCGGGTTCTCGATCCCAACTCGGGTCGCTTCGAGGAAGCACCCGCGCGGGAGCTTCGCCCTCAGGGATGATCGCCGGTCGCAAACGTCCATCTAAGCGTCGTGCCGTCCTGGAGGATCAACTCGACGGCGAGTGGTTGCGTCTCCGGAATGTCTTCCGCCCACATCCGCTGGCCGTCCCAGTGAAGAGGTCGCCGAGGCGCGCCATCCACCGTGATCCAGCCGCTGGCCGGTTGCATGGGCTGACGAACGGCGTCGCTGACGTAGATCATGGCACGTCGCTGCTGCCGCAATAGCTCAAGATGGTGGTCGCCGACCATCTGGAGCTGGCCGCCGTGTCTGGAAGCATGGTCGGTATGAGCGCCCACGGGGCTGCCCAGATGTACATAACGAAGAAGGGGAAGGCTGCTGAGTCCGAGTCCGGCCACCGCCGCCAGGAGCCAATGCCAGGGCTTCAGCGATTGATCTTGGCGAGCCAATAGGTCATCCCGCTCAGGATCAGCGCCGGTGCGTAGACCGCCGGCAGGTCGATGAGCCAATGCTCCGAGCCCACGAGGCCGCGAACGGTATCGAGGACGTGGACCAGTGCATGGAGTACGGAGAAGCCGGCTGCGGCTGCGCAGGCAATGACGCGGAGGCTCGGCACGAAGGCTGCGGCGATCAGGCCGCCACCTATCAAGGTGAAGATGCAGCCGACGTCGCGAACGAGGTGTTCGTTCAGCGGCCCGAAGTCCGGCACCCCGGCCGGGACCTCAAAGTACCAATGGACCGGATCGACGAGCATCCAGATCCCATTGGCGAGGTTGGCCAAACCGAAGAGGCCCAGGGTGAGTGTCCACGGGTCGAAGGCGAGGCGGCCCGAGTCTTCTTGCGCGCTTACCGACATGGTTGCCTCCGGGCGATGGGTGGGCGGGCGTCATCGACGCCCGGACTCCCACGGGTAGCCGATCCCTGAACCCGGCCCAAGGTCCACTTCCGGATACCTGCACGGGACCATTGCAAGTCAACCAGCGGGGACGGGGTTTACAATTGACTTGTTGAAAGGGGCCAGGCCCCTTTCAACAAGTCAATTGTAAACCCCGTCCCCGCTGGTTGACTTGTTGTGGCGGGCCTGGAGGATCCGCTCAGCGAGGGCGAGATGTTCCGGGCGGTCGACGTCGAGGGCGCATTCGGGGAATGGCAGTCGGAGTGCTTCGGCGCGGACGCCGGCGCGTCTGGAGATTCGCTTCACGGCGGCATCGAGATCGAGGCGGCCGAGGGCGAAGCGTGCGAGGGAGCCCGCACCAATCCTGGCCGCCAGGCGCCACGGGTGCTTGCGGTGCGCATCCATTTCGCGCCAGAAGGCGACGGCTCGGACCGCACGCGGTGTGCGCAGGAAGAAGAGGTTCGCGCCCGTGACGCGTTCATCGCGAAGTGCCACGAATGTGCGCCGGACATCGGGGTAGTGCTCGCGGACGGTGTGTTCGGGGACGACGCCGACGACGACGTCGCAGTCGCACTGGCTGGCTCGCTCGATGAAATGGTCGATCATCCGCGGTTCGAGGAGGGGATGATCGGCGGTCGTCACGAGCACCGGCCGCGGCCGATCGAGACGGGAGAGCAGGTTTTCGACACTGCCACTGGGTGTTTCCGCCGGCGTGTGAACGTGGATCTCGCCTCGCTCGCGGGCCTTCGCAACCTCCTCGTGAGACGCCATCTCCGGGTCGTCGGTGCATAGCCAGGTCTCGGAAATCTGCTCGGCCGCGTGTAGCGTGCGGATCACCCGAAGCCCCATGGGAACCCCTGCGATTGGAATCCGCGCCTTGTGGCTCACCCCGGCTGCCTCCGCGAGGGCATCACCGCCGCGGCGTCGGCCGCCCAGCAAGAAGGCGACGGCACCGGTCTCCGTCGGCGTTCCGGTACGGGGGTTCGCTAGCATCGCGGCTCATGGTAACCGAGGGCAGCGGCCGGGAAGACTCCGGCGTCGAAGTCCTCGTGGAAGCCACCCACGCTGGCTGTGGGCGATGTCTGTTTGGGATGTCGCTCCTCGAGCACGCCCTTCGCGCCCTGCTCGACGCGGGCCTCGAAGGTGCGAGGGTCTGGCTCCACGAGAACTCGGACGAACCCATGCCCCTGCCCGCAGATCTGGCCGGCGGGGGCGGGCGACTCCGGGTGGAACGCGTGAGCGGCGCCGCGCCGCTGGCGAAGCGGATCGTCGAAGCCGCCGGCCAGGCCCCGGTGCTTCTCGCGCTCGAGGCCAATGCAGTGGTCGATCCCCGGATCCTTCTGCATCTACTCGAGCGGCAAGGTAGCCGTGCTGTGCTGGGCGCCCCTCCGGCGCCCGGGGTCGGGCGAAATTCCGCCGTGTTGCGCCTCGAAGGCCCGCCGCCCGTCGCACCGGAAGCGCGTGACCTGGCATCTCTCGCGCAAGCCTGGCTTCTGAGCGGGAGCCTCGAGAACGAACCCGCCGAGGGGATCGACGCCTACCTGAAGAAGCTGCGGAGACACCTCACTCCCTGGGTGTTTCGGCCGACGAACGACGGCGAACGCGATCGCTGCGAGCGCTTTCTGTTCGAAGCCAACTACAAGGGCTCGACCGATTTCTTCACCAAGCATGTCTACCCGCCCATCGTATGGCAGTTGGTTCGGCCGCTTGCTCGCTACCGTGTTCATCCGAACTGGGTGTCCGTCTTCAATGTGGCGATCACGTTTGCCGCGATTCCCCTCTTCGCCGCCGGCCAATGGGTTGCCGGCCTGACGCTGGCGTACACGATGAGCGTCCTCGACTCCGTGGATGGCAAGCTCGCGAGGCTCACCCATCGCGCGTCGAAGCTCGGCCATGTGCTCGACCACGGGCTCGACGTCGTGCACCCGCCGCTCTGGTACCTGGGCTGGGCGGTCGGTCTTGGCGGAGGCGGTTGGATTTCCGCTGCCTGGTGGATGCTCGGGTTCTATGTGGCCGATCGCCTGGTCGGAGAGGCATTCACCCGCATCACCGGGGGCCGCTCCATCCATGCCTGGGCCGAAATCGACGTGCGCATGCGAACCTTCATCTCGCGACGCAACATCAATGTACCGCTGTTCACCCTCGGGCTGCTCCTGGGCGTCCCCGGGCCCGCGTTTCTCGGCATTGTGGCATGGCAAGCTGCGACCTTGATCTTCCACTCCTTTCGGCTCGCACAGGTGGCGCGGGAGATCATGGCCGCACCCACCGGTGGGGCAGCGTAGGGCAGCATGCGCATCCTTCTTGCATTCGCCCGTGCCCATCCGCGCCGTAGCGCGGCGACGCTAGGCTGCCTGCTGCTCGCGAGCCTGGCCGAGGGCATCGGCATGTCCACGCTGCTGCCACTGTTGGAACTGGCTGCGCCTGGAGACGGAGCGGAGCCTTCCTCGCTGGCAATGGCCGTACGCGGCGCCGTCGAAGGAGTGGGGCTCGAGCCTGACCTCGGGGTGCTGTTGACGGTCGTGCTGGCGGGCATGCTGGCGAAGGCCGGGCTGGTGCTGCTCGCGAATCGTCAGGTGGGTTACGCGGTCGCCAGCGTCGCAACCGAGCTGCGTCTCTCCCTGGTGCGGGCGCTCCTGGGGGCGCGCTGGGCCTACTTCACGCGCCGCCCCGTCGGGATGATCGCCAATGCCTTCACGACGGAAGCGGAGCGGGCATCCCAGGCGTTCCTTCACGGTTCGCTGGTCCTGGCCGCGGTGCTCCAGACGATGCTCTACACGGGGATCGCCTTTCTGGTTTCGTGGCAAGCGACGCTGGGAGCGATCGCATTGGGCGGCCTCAGCAGTTGGGCGTTAGGTGGGCTGGTACGGGCATCGCGCCGGGCCGGGAATCGGCAGACCGAGCTGTTGAAGACCTCCGTCTCCCATCTCTCGGATGCCCTGCACGCAGTGAAGCCACTTCGGGCGATGGCAAGGGAAGCCCTGCTCGGTCCTCTCCTGGGCCGTGAGGCCCGTCACCTCGATCGGGCGCTGCGCGGGGAGGTGCTCAGCAAGGAGGGCCTGAAGGCGCTGCAGGAACCGATCATCGTGGCGGGCCTGGCAGGCGGTTTGTACGTCGCCACGACCTCCTGGGGGATCGCGCTCTCTTCTCTCCTGATGCTCGCTCTCCTGTTCGGGCGCACGTTGGCGTCGGTCGGGAAGGCCCAGAAGGAGTTGCAGAAGATGGCGGCCCGGGAGAGTGCCTACTGGTCACTCCGGACGACCATCGACGAGGCCCTGGCCGAACCCGAGCGGCCTCACGGTGGCGTTCAACCGACCCTCGAGCGCGGCATCGAAGTGGACGGGATCGGTCTGGCGTATGGCGCCGAAAAGGTGCTCGCTGACGCGACCCTGTTCATCCCCGCCGGCGGGTTGACGACGTTGATGGGAGCTTCTGGTGCGGGCAAGACCAGCCTGGCGGATCTCCTGATCGGCCTCGTGCATCCGGATCGGGGGGCGATCCGGCTCGACGGTGTCGATCTCGACGAGATCGACTTGCGTGGCTGGCGCCGTATGGTGGGCTACGTGCCCCAGGAGCTCTTCCTGCTTCACGAGAGCGTGCTCGTCAACGTGACCCTCGGCGATCCGGATCTTTCCGAAGAGGATGTCTGGCGGGCACTCGAACGGGCGGGGGCGCGGGCGTTCGTCGAGCGGCTCGAGGGCGGCCTGGCGAATCCGGTTGGCGAGCGCGGTGTGCTCCTCTCGGGCGGGCAGCGTCAGCGCATCGCGATCGCTCGCGCGATCGTCCGCGAACCTCGTTTCCTCATCCTGGACGAGGCCACTGCGTCGCTCGATCCCGAAACCGAGGAGGCCATTGTACGCTCAGTCGCACGTATGCGCGGCGAAATGACGATTTTGGCGATCACCCACCAGCAGGCGTTCGCCGACCGGGCGGACCGGGTCTATCGGATCCAGAACGGAACGGTGAAGCAGGTCGGATGAGTTTCTTCTCATGGTTCAAGCGTTTTCGAGGCCGCGAAGAGAGCAGGCTTGCTCGCGAGCAGCCCGAGTGCATCGTGCTACCGGCCGAAGGCGCCAGTGATGCCGCGCCGGTTCGGATCTTTCTCGGCACCGAGCCCGCACAATGGCGGGCCGAGCGCGTGTTCGTGGCGTCCATCGCCAGGCACCGGAATCCTGCACGCCGATACGAGATCTACCGTATGGAGGCCCTGGCCGGCTTCGACCGCCGGGAATGGACGACCGGCTTCACCGGCTACCGCTTCGCGATTCCGACCTTCGCCGGATGCCAGGGCCGGGCCATCTACAACGATGTGGACCAACTCTACCTGACGGATCCCGCGGAACTCTTCGACCAGGAACTCGACGGCCACGGCTATCTCGCGCGCAGCGCTCGTGAGACCTCTGTGATGTTGTTCGATTGTGCGCGCATGGCGGAGGTGTGGAATCGCGAGACGGCCGCCCGGTTGCACAAGAAGGAATTATCGGACCTGGCAGCGGGAGTGCCGGGGCTACGCGGGCCGCTCGCCCCCGAGTGGAACGCGCGAGACGGGGAGTACGAAGAGGGGAAGAGCAAGCTCATTCACTACACGATCCTGCATACCCAACCGTGGCGTCCTTTCCCGGAACGATTCGCCTATCGCGAAGGGCCCGGAGCCGAGCTGTGGAAGGCCTACGAACGTCGCGCAGATGAGGCCGGCTACGAGATCTTCTCCAAGGACCGGCCGAGTGAGGCCATGGCCAGCGGTGGGGATCGCTTCTTTCCCTCGGACGCGCTTCCGGCCAATCGGGAGATATTGCGAATGCTCGCCCGCGTGACGCCCAGCGATCGGGTCCTGGAGCTCGAAGGCAAAGAACTGTACAGGTGGCTGGTGGCCGCGCGGCCCGAGCCCGCCGACGGCATCCTTGTCCCTGGCGGCATCGAGGCATTGCCCGAAACCGATCAGGGCTGGGTGCTCCGCCGCCTGTTCGAGGGTGCGGGCCGATTCTTGTTCGTCGCCGCCGCCCCCGGCGCGCATTCCGCGCGCTTTGTGGAGCGCTTCGAAGGGGTGGCTCGGAGCTACCGGGGCGTGCATTGGGAACTCTTCGTGCGCGACGCAAAGGGGCGCGTGCGGCACGCGGAGGGCGGCCGCTTTCTGGGTTGCGACACTCCGCGTACCTGGGTCGTCGTCGATGACCGGGCCGGCAACGAAACCCAGGCCGTCGGCCTGGCGGAAGAGCTGGGCTGGGACTACCAGCTCATCCGGCTGCGATTCGGTCGGCTCGGGAACCTCCATCCCCGCTTGCGCGGAGCTTCTCGGCTTGGCCTGTCTCGTGGGCAACGCGCAAAGCTCGGCGCGCGCTGGCCCGAACTGGTGATCTCCGCCGGCAGACGCGCAGCCCCGGTCGCCCGGTGGGTGCGCGAACGCGCCCAGGGGCGCACGCGTCTCGTCCATCTTGGCCGCAAAGGAGGGGCGGCGGCCGGCTTGTTCGATCTCGTCGTGACGCCTCGCCATGCGCGGCTCTGGCCGCATCCGCGACGCATCGAGACCCTGCTGCCGCTCTCGCGGGTCAATGATGCGGAGCTGGCCCGGGCGGCCGATCGCTGGAAGGAATGCCTCGCGAACGAAGCCGGACGCCCATGTGTCGCGGTCCTGGTTGGCGGAGAAACCCGAAAACATCGCCTCGGTCCGAGCGAGGCTCGACAGATGGCATTGGCGGCCCTTGCGCTCACACGGAGCCTCGGCGGCGAACTCTGGGTGACGACCAGCCCGCGCACAGGGGACGCTTCAACGGCAGCCCTGGGGCGCGCATTGGGGACGGGCGCGAAGTTCTTTCCGTGGGAACCGGGCAAGGAGACGCCGTACCTCGGCCTTCTGGCCAAGGCGGATCTGCTGATCGTCACGGGAGAGAGCGAGTCGATGCTCGCGGAGGCTTGTGCGACGGACCGCCCGGTCATGGTGTACCCGCTTCCGCGGATTTCCATGGCCCGTGGTGGCCGCGGGCTCGGTGGTAGGATCGTCGATGCCCTCCTGGCCCGCGCCTTCCTGGTCACTCCGAATGATCGCGGTACGCCGCGCCCCCAGAAGGGCCTGCCGAGAGTGCTCTCGCGCTGGATCGATGCCGGCTTGCTTCGGCCCACCCGCGATCTCGAAGGCTTGCACGCTGATCTGGTTCGGGCGGGCCGTCTCCAGACCTTCGGCAGCGAGCCTCACCTCGAACCGGTGACGCCGCATCGTGAAGCTCCGGAGGTGGCAAGAAGGTTGCGCGAGCTGATGGGAGTGGATCTGGCATGAGCGGGAATCCGCTGATCGATTTCGAGTGCTTGGAGGCGACGCCAGCGCGGGTCTTCCGGAACCAGCGTCCCTATCCCTGGTGGGCGGGCCCCGCCTTGCGGCCCGAGGCTTGGCAGGCCCTGCATGAGCATCTGCCCGACGTCGACCAGCTGGAGGCGATGTTTGGCAAGGAGCGCCGCTTCGGCCAGGCCTCCCACGATCGTTATGTCCTCGAATATCGCCAGGATCTGCCGGTCCATCCGATCTGGCATCAGCTGGTGGAGGAGTTGGAGGGGCCTGCCTATCAACGCTTCCTGGCGAGACGCCTCGGGCGGCGGCCCGTTCGGCTGCTCTACCACTGGCATTACACGCCGCGGGGGTGCTCCGTTTCTCCCCATTGCGATGCCCGTCGCAAACGGGGCTCGCATATCCTCTACTTCAATGATCCCGCTCGCTGGCAGCGGGAGTGGGGCGGAGAGACCTGCGTCCTCGATGACGAGGGCCGCTTCTCCCACCGTTCCAGCCCGGCCTTCGAAGATTTCTCGCACACGGAATCCGCATCCTGCGTGGGGAACCAGAGCCTCCTGTTCGCCCGCCGTGCGAACTCATGGCATGGCGTTCATCCACTCACGTGTCCCGAGGGCGAGCTGCGGCGAGCATTCATCGTCGTCTTCGAGGCCTGCTGGCCATGGCAGCGGTAGCTCCCGGCGGTTCCGGCCCTCTGGGTACGACAGACGGTGTTCCGGGCGGCCCCGGCCCTCTGGCGATCGTCCTCAGTGGGCTCGGCCTGGGGGGTGTTCAGCGCACGATGCTGACGCTGGCCGAGGGGATCGCGTCTCGGGGAATCCCCGTCGACCTGGTCGTGCCGGATGGGCGCGGCCCGTTTCGCGCGCAGGTACCTCCGAACGTGCGGCTCGTTGAGCTTGATGCAGGCATGGCACGGCTGCCCTGGCTTCGCGCGCGAAAACGTCGCCGGAGCCTGGCCAGCACGCCGGCGTTGGCGCGGTATCTGCGACATTCTCGCCCTCACGCAGCCTTTTCCGCATCCCACTATGTAAACCTCTCCCTGCTCGCTGCCCGGCGTCTCTCCCGTCATGAACTACCGGTGGTGATCAGCCAGCGCACGCATCTCTCTCGTGCTGTGCGAAACGCGGGCTTCCCTTTCCACCGCCGTCCCTTGCTGGGGGGCTTGGTTCGCGCCGCGTATCCCTCGGCCGACGCCGTCGTGGCCGTGTCCGCTGGTGTCGCTGATGATCTGGCCGAGGTGGCGGGCCTCGCCCGCGAGCGCATCGAGGTCATCCCGAATCCGCTTCGTCTCGAGCAGGTGAAGGAGGGCGCGGGCAAGCCGCCGCCTCATCCGTGGCTCGCTCCGGGTGAGCCACCGGTATGCCTGGCGGTCGGCCGATTGGCAGCTCAGAAGGATTTTCCGACGCTCCTCCGCGCGTTCGCTTGCGTGCGGCGAAACCGAAGAGCACGTCTTCTGGTGCTGGGCGAGGGTCGCGAGCGGGCCGCCCTCGAGGCATGCATCCGTGAGCTGGGTCTGGCCGAAGATGTCGAGCTACCGGGCTATGCGGAGAATCCATTTGCCTGGATGTCCCATGCCCGATTGTTCGTCCTGTCCTCGGCGTACGAAGGATTGCCCGGTGTGGTCATCCAGGCGCTGGCCTGCGGGTGTCCCGTGGTGAGCACGGATTGCCCGAGCGGGCCTCGGGAAATCCTGCAGGGCGGCGAACTCGGCGCGCTGGTGCCGGTCGGCGATTCGGACGGGTTGGCTGCAGCGATCGATCGCGCTCTCGACACACCCGTCGATCGAGCTGCCCTCCTCCGAAGGGCACAGGATTTCGCGTTGGAGCCCATCGTGGATCGCTGGCTCGGGCTGCTCGATCGCGAGCGGACGACGTGAGGCGCCTGCCGGCAAAGGCCGGCTGGTGAAGTCAGGCGAAAGAAGCAGCTGCCCAGACGAACTCATCCTCGGCCGAGGCGTGTGCCTTTCGCTGCTCGAAGACTTCGCGTACCCGTCGAAGATCATCCAGGGTATCGACTTCAGCCCACCAGCAATTCCCGGTCGGTACGGTGTCGATCCGCAGGCGCCCGGCCAGATTGTCGAGGGCGGCAGTGTACCAGGCATCGCCGCCTTCGGGTGTGCGAACGATTTCGTCGAGCACGCGGCGGAAGCCGTCGATGCCCTCGCCCCGAAAAACGGTCATTCCAATGGCCTCGCCATCGGGCACGAGGTGGGGCAGCCGCTTGCCGATCGCCTCCAGCCGTTCGTCACGGCCGAGTACGATCTTCATGTCGTCTTCATCGTAGGCAGGCTTTTTCGCCGTCGCGATCGCCACCGGGCAGCGATCCACGGCCAGCAGCCGTTTCAGGATCTGGTCCTCGAAGAGCGTGTCTCCGTTCAGGAGCACGAAATCCTCGTCCATTGCGGCACGGGCCAGCCATGCCGTGACCAGATTGTCGGTGGTGGCCGAGAAGGGGTTGTATTCGGTGGCCACTTCCAGGCCCGGGATCGCCAGGCGAAGAATCTCAGACTCGACGCGGTCAGCTCCGTACCCGACCATCACCGCGACGCGTTCGATTCCGCAGCGGGCAAGGCTGCGGAGCTGAAGCTCGAGGAGGGAGCAACCGCCGTGGATCGGGACCAGGCACTTCGGGGCACCATCCGTGGCCCGTGCGAGGCGACGTCCCTGGCCTGCGCTCAACAGGATCGCCTTCACGAGCGCCGCATGCCTCCCCCTTGGTTTGAGCCCACTGCCGGGCCAACCCGGCCGCCGGCACCATAGCGGACGTGACAGCGGGTCTACACATCGGGTCGAGGGGCAGGGCGCCGGGCGAGGCTGGCCCGGGCCGGATCCTACGCCGTGCCGTCCGGCGGGAAGTGGCGCTGCCGGCCGCCGTGGCCCTCGGGGGCCTCTCGATCGCCTTTCTCACGAAGAGTTTGCTGGCCTACGCCGACTGGATCGTGAACCGTGGCCTGGGCGGGGCAGAGGTGGGGCGGATCGCAGGGTTGGAGCTGCTCCCGGTGTTGGCGCAGACCCTTCCGTTCGCCTTGCTGATCGGCGTTCTCGTCGCTCTCGGTCGGCTCAAAGCGGATCTGGAGCTTCTGGCGATGGAGACCATGGGCATGTCCCGTCTCCAGCTGGTGAGGCCCGTGCTGGGGGTGGCCGTCGCGGGTGGGCTGCTTGCCGGAGTGCTCTCGATCTGGGCGACCCCCTTCGCCCGCGCTCAGCTCGAGCTGAATATGGAGCGCATCGCACGGGAGCGGCCCGGTGCGCTGATCACCGCCGGCAACGTGGTGGAATTCGGAGATCGGCAGCTCCTGGCGCGCGAAACATCGCCCGACGGAAAGGAACTTCGTGGGGTCCTGTTGTGGATGCCGGATCTGGCGGAGGCCGTCTTTGGCGAGAGGGGAACGGTGATCCCCATCGGTGAGGGTGTGCTCTCCCTCCAGTTGGAAGACGCTTCGGTGTTGGGCTCTCCGGTAGGCGGGGGCCAGCATGTCGAGGTCGCGCTCTTCGACACCGAGCTGGAACTCTCGGCCGAAGAGGACACTCCCGGAGATCAGCTTGGCGCCCTGTCAACGGCCGCCCTGATGGGTGATCCGCAAGGCTTCGATCCCCGGCGTGCCCAGGCGGAGCTTCATCGGCGCTTCGCTCATCCCGTGGCTGCGGTGTTGTTAGGTGTGCTGGCGGCACCCCTGGCCCTGGCGCGTCGGCGTTTCTCCCGTTCGAGCGGTGCCGTGACGGGCCTCTTCATGACACTTGGCTACTACGGCCTGGTGCAGCTCGCCGATGCGATGTTCCGGGATCCGGCGAATTCCGTCGCCTGGGCCGTGTGGTCGCCGCCCCTCGTCGTGCTGATCCTGCTCGCCGTCCTGCTCGGGCGCCTGGCTCGGGACCCCTTCGACGAGGAACCCGATCATTCGGCGCCCGACCGGGAGCTCGTCATGAAGCGGCCGGTAGGCGTGCGGGGTGTCTTGGATCGCTATGTGCTCGGTGTCTACGTCGGAGCAGCACTTCTTTCGTTCGGGGCCCTTTTCGTCGCCTATTTCCTGATCGACGTGCTCGAGCGCCTCGAGTGGTTCGCCCGGCACCGGGCCGAGGTCGGAGAGATCGCCCATTTCTATGCGGCCCGTGCGCCTCTGCTGGCCTCTCGGGTGATTCCGATGGGTCTGCTCGCCGGCAGCGCGTTGACGGTGAGCCTGCTCGTGGCTCGCGGCGAACTCCTTGCGATGCAGACCTGCGGTATCCGGCTCGGTCGGGCGCTGACCCCGGTGTTGATCTTCTCGGCGATCATCGTTCCGCTGGATTTCTGGTTCAACGAAGCACTCATCACGCGCAGCAATGCCTGGGCGGATCGCATCAAGGTCGAGCGCATCAAGGACGTTGCCGAGGGCTCGGCCACCGAGGCTTGGTATCGGATGGAAGGACAACTGGTGCGCGCGTCGCGTAGCGGTCTGGCGAGTGGGCTCATTCCGGATCTGGTCGTCTTCGAAACCGGGCCGACCGGTCTCCCATCCGCTCGCATCCATGCACGCGAGGCGCGCCACGTGGGAGACGGCGAATGGGAGTTGTTCGACGCCCGAGCCGTGCTCATCTCGGACGAGGGCCTGCAGAACATCGATCCGCCGCTTCGCTACGCGCTGAGTGAGGCGCGGCGCGCGGAGGTCGATCCGATGCACCATTCCGCGAGAAGTCTTGCGGTGGAGATCGAGGCGGCCGAGGCGAACGGTTTCCCGGTCGTCCCATTGCGCATCGCATGGCACCGAAAGCATGCCGGCCCCCTGGCATGCCTGCTGCTCCCAGCCATCTCCTTGATGCTGGTGGTTCGTTCCCGCCGTCCCCCTTCAGCCGCCCGGAATCTGGTGCTGTGTGTGGCGTTGGGCGTGGCCTACCTGCTGATCGGCGATGTGGCGGCCTCGCTGGGGCAAGGCGGCCGGCTCTCGCCCGCCGCTGCCGGCTGGACGCCGCCACTGATGGCATTTTCGGGTCTGGTGGTACTCCTGGGTCGTCCGCGCGCCTGAGCCCCTGTTGACGCTCGGAAGGCGTCACCTTTAGGGCCCCTGGGGGCACTCCTGGATGTGGTAAAATTTCCCACATCCATGCCCAGCGAATCTCCCCAGCCCGGCCCCCGTCCCGCGGCGCTGCTGGCCCTACGCCAGCTGCTGCGACCCCTGGTTCGCTTCCTGCTCGATCAGCAGATCAGCTTTCCCGTACTGAGCCGCCTGCTCAAAGAGGTGTACGTCGATGTGGCGCGGGAAGAGCTGCCACTTGAGGGGCGTGGCCAGACCGATGCCCGACTCAGCCTGCTGACCGGCGTCCACCGGAAGGATGTGCGGCGGCTTCGGGAGCAGGGCGGGCTCGATGACGACACGGATCAGCATGCACCGCTTGGCGCGGCGATCGCCGTGCGCTGGACGAGTGAAGACGCGTATCTCGATTCCCAAGGGCGGCCCGCAGCGCTACCGCGCCGGGCGGAACCCGGCGAGAACAGCTTCGAGGCATTGGTCGCTTCGGTGAGCAAGGATATCCGGCCGCGGGCGGTCCTCGACGAATGGCTGCGGCTCGGCGTGGCCCGGATCGATGAGCAGGATCACGTCCACCTTCAGGTCGATGCCTTCGTGCCCAGTGAAGATTTCGATGAGAAGGCATTCTTCTTCGGACGCAACACCCGCGACCACCTGGCCGCAGCCGTCCACAACCTGCGCGGCGAGAGCCCGCCGATGCCCGATCGGGCGGTGTACTACGGAGGCCTGTCAGAGGAATCGGCAGAAGAGCTGGCCCGCCTCTCGGAAGAGGTCGGGATGGAAGCCCTGCAAAGGGTGAACAAGCGCGCACGGGCGCTGAAGCACCGCGATGCGGAGCCCTCGGGGCTCCTTCGCCGGATCACCTTGGGCTTCTATTTCTTTTGGGGCAAGGACGATTCCGATGCCGGCGAGGACGGTTCGGATGCGGCCTAGCACTCCCGGATTCATCGCGGCACTCGTCGGCCTCCTGTTGATCCTCTCGCCCTCTCTGCGCGCTGACGCGGCATGCGAAGAGCCCGCAGGCGAGCTGCTTGCCCTCGGGGCGGAAGGCGTTGGAGGAACGGGTCGTGGCGGCCAACAGGATGGGATTGGCGGGACCGGTCGAGAAACCCGCGACCCCGGGGACGGCATCGGCGGCACCGGCCGAGAAGTCCGTGATCCCGTGGATGGAATCGGCGGCTCCGGCCTGGCGGACGATGGCCTCGGCGGAACGGGCCTGTTCGGCACGTTGACGGGCTTCGGGAGCCTGTGCGTGAACGGCCACGAAATCACCCTCGATCCTTCCGTCCCCGTCACGTTGGCCGGCGAGTCGGCTTCGGTGGACGTGCTCCGCGTGGGGCAGGTTCTGTGGTTGGTGGCGCAAGAAGAGGGCGGCACGCTTCGCGCCACCCACGTGGATGTCTTCCTGGCGGCCGCCGGCACGATCGAGCGCGTCGAATCCGGTGGCCACGACTTGCAGGTCGCGGGTCGCGCCATTGCGGTCCCCGAAGATGCGTTGGTCGTCGACGGGGTTTCGGGCATGCCTGTTCCGGTCGAGAACCTTCGCGTTGGCGAACGGGTCGCCGTCAGCGGCCTCGTCAACGCCGACGGGGTCGTCCTCGCGAGTCGCATCGAGCGGCGCGAGCGCGCATGGCCGAAGTTCCAGCTTCCGGACCCGGCCGAACTGGCTCGAACGGCCGGCCTGTCGCGGGTTTCCGTGGAGGGCCTGGTGCAACGCGGACCTGGTGGTCGCCTGCAGGTGGGCTCGTTTTCGCTGGCGCTCGGAGCCGAGGCCCCGCAGGCTGCGGCGCTCACGGCGGGCGCCCGTGTCTGGGTGCAGGGCAAGAGCGAGGGCGCACGGTTGACGGTCGAGCAGATTCGTCTGCCCGCCCCGAAGCTCGCACCGCGCCCCCGGCCCACGCTTCCCCCGGGCGCACGGGTCGAGCCGCCGCGCACGATGCCGGCGCCCCAACCCCGGGACACGCTGCATCAGCCTTCCGTCTCGCCCGCCGCTCCCCGCCCCTCATCGCGGCCAGGTCCCGATCGCCCGAGGAAACTCGAGCCGGCCAGGATCCGCGCCGTACCGACGGATGCAAAGCTGCTCGACGGTCGCTAGTGGCCATCACGAATCTCGGCTATTTCAAGATTGGAATTTGAAATAGCCGGATCTGGCCGTTACCCTCGATACGGATGATCGAACGCGATCTCACGCCGCAGCTGCGGAAGGCGGCGCGCCAGTTTCCCGCCGTCACGCTCACCGGGCCTCGCCAAAGCGGGAAGTCCACGCTGTGCCGCGCAGTCTTCTCGAAGCTCCCGTACGTCAGCCTCGAGGCACTGGATGTTCGCGCGTTCGCGACGGAGGATCCCCGAGCCTTCCTGGCCCAGTTTCCGGGTGGAGCCGTCATTGACGAGGTGCAACGTGCTCCTGATTTGCCCTCCTACCTTCAGGGCATCATCGACGCCGATCCGAAGCCCGGGCGCTGGGTTCTCACTGGATCCCAGAACCTCGCGCTGCTGGAATCCGTCAGCCAATCGCTGGCGGGGCGATCGGCGGTTCTGCATCTGCTTCCACTGGCGCGGAGCGAAGTCGTCCGCTTCAGACGGCATCCGAAGAGCCTCGACGAAACCCTTCTCGCAGGTGGGTACCCTCGCATCTTCGATCAGAAGCTCGACCCGAGCGACTGGCTTCGCTCCTACGCCGCGACGTATATTGAGCGTGACGTGCGCACGATCAGCAATGTCGGCGATCTGGCCGTCTTCCAGCGTTTCGTCGAGCTGTGCGCGGGCCGTACGGCCCGGCTGCTCAACTATTCGGCGCTCGGTGGCGATTGCGGCATTTCCCAGCCGAGCGCAAAGGCGTGGCTCAGTATTCTCGAGACCAGCTTCGTGGCTTTCCGCCTCCCACCGTTTCATACGAACCTCCGAAAGCGGCTCGTCAAGATGCCCAAGCTGCATTTCCATGACAGCGGCCTCGTCTGCTGGCTACTCGGGATCCGCACCACAGAGCAGCTCCGCTCCCATCCCCTCCGTGGCGCGATCTTCGAGACCTGGGTCGTCTCGGAGATCCAGAAACATCGGCTGAATCGCGGCGAGCCCAGCAACCTTTCGTTCTATCGCGATCGCGACGCCGCCGAGGCCGACCTGGTGATCGAACACGCCGACCGTCTGACGCTCGTGGAAGCCAAAGCGTCGCAGACGGCCTCGAGCAGCTTGTTTCGCGATGCGAACCGAGTACGTGGCTACCTCGCGAAGTCGTCACGCCCATGCGACGTGGTTGTGGCCTATGGCGGCGAGGAGACCCAGCGGCGCTCGCAGGCAAAGCTGGTCCCATGGGCAGGGCTGCACCGGGAGAAGTGGATCCGGTAGAAGGCCAGCCGGCGGAGCGATCAGTTCGCGCAGGCTTCGTCGTGCGTCTGGGCGAAGGCGCCCCCATCAGCCCGAAACCGCGGCCACCGCTTCGATGGGGATCGTGACCGGGTTCATGCGGCGAGGACCGCTCGTTCGCTGACGCAGGAACGCGTGATCGACTTGATGGTTGAAAGGCATGCGGGCGGCGGTCCTCCGCCGATTTCGCTTTCTACGTACAAGCGCATCGAAGCGGGCTCGAAGGTCTTCTTGTCGAGTCTGGAAGTGGTCGCATCTGCATTCCAGGTCGAGCCATTCGAACTCGTGGCGGTCGCGAGTCTGGATTCGACCGAAGAAGCACGTCAAGTCGACCAACTCGATCTTCCTGGGCTCGGGTCGGTCACGGAGCCGAACCTCCGGGACAGATGAAGGCGGACTCCCGGATTCGCGTACGCCTGTGGTGCGATCGCCGATTTGCAGAAATCACGACGCAGCTTGCGGAGCGGGTAGCCCACGGTGAGATGACACCAAGGCAGTACTGGCACGTCTTCTGGCACCATCGGCTTGCCCAGCTTCACCACTGGCTCGACGGCTCGATCGATGACCGCGTCTACTATGGCTGGCTGTTCGCCCTTCAGCACCAGTTCACCGACGATGATCGCGTGGGCGGAATGGGCTTCCGGGAGGCTGGTCCTCGGCCAAGCCGCGAATCATCGACCCCATCTTCCTCGATCTGATCCGGCAGGTGTTCGCCGGCCAGCTCGATCGGGCGATGGAACGGATTTCGAGGCCCTCGACTGCGCAGCGCGCGTAGCCCGGCTATGGAATCCCTTGCCTGATATGGGGAAACCCGTTCCCCGAGAGATTGACAGATGGATCGTGGAGCCCCGAGGGGCACGCCTGGGCAACCTCGGGAGGAACAGGAATTGCGCAACCCGGTAGGCAAAACCGGAGGCTCCAGGCAATCGCAACCTGAGGTAGGAGCCCAGCAGGTGGGGCGCTTGCGAGGTTCGAGGGAAGCAAAGGAACCAGATCATCTTCACCCATCAGTCCGGTTCCACTGGCGCCGCTCCTGTGCGCTCGTTCGAGCAGCTCCAAGCGTTCGTTTCGCCACCGTTCGCAAGCGCCCGGCGAAACGTCTCCCCTGTTGGTTTGCGACTTGGCCGAATTCCGTTGCCGAAGCAGGGTGTTGGCTAGATGGCTATTCTGCGGACGGAACTCAGGAGCATGAAGACAATGTGTCGGCCCAAAGTACAAATGTCCGGTTTTCTCCAAAGTAGAAATGTCCGCTTTCTCTTCTGATTCCGGCTTCTCCGCTGCCGAGTCCCGGGGCCCCAGTGGAAAGCGCCAGGCGCTTTCCACTGGGGCCCCGGGACTCGG